>NZ_FMFG01000003.1:60915-128437 GCF_900066275.1 uncultured Faecalibacterium sp.
GAGTGATAAAAGCAAAGAACGGCGTTCCGGTGGGGAACGCCGTTCTTTGCTTGAAAAAACTTACTTGTTCCAGATGCACATGCGGGCCGCGGTGTTGATCTCGCCCAGCACGCTCAGATCCATCTGAATGTTGCAGGTAACGGTGAGTGCCTTGTTCACATCGCTGCCGGTCAGCACCGAGGCGGGCATGTTCTTGATGGTGAGCACGCCGGTGCCCTTGGCAACATCGCCGGAGACGGTGCCGGTGTAGGTCACATCACCAATGGTCAGGCCGGACAGATAGCCGGTGACACCCATCTTGCTTACCTGCTGGATGGGCAGGGTGAGCGTGTAGGTGCCGTTGGACTGGCGGGTGAGGGTGACATCACGGCTGGCATCGATGCCGGTGTTGGCCATGGATTCCTTATCGGATCTTTCTTTCCAGAATTTAATGCCTACGTTCAGGCTGGAAGCAGCGCTTGCACCAAAGGTGAACATGCACAGCAGCAGCACTGAGAGCAGGGCGGCGCTTACGCGCTTATAAGTGTTCGTCATGAATGATCTGCCTTTCCTGCCACAGAGGCGGCGTTGAACAATTGCGGTAATACCGGTTTGTCAATGCTAAAATAGCATGGCTGTGCAAAATTGTCAATCCGCTTCGTGAAGCTTTCACAGAAATGTTGCACATTGATAAAATATGGTGGGCGAAAATGACGAAGAACCGCCCCTCCGGCAGGAGAAGCGGTTCTTGAAAAATCAGCGCTTAAAGTTCAAAGTCGGGGTCGTCCTTCAGCACATGGATCTCGCTCATAAAGGGGCTCTGCTCCGGGTCGGCGAAGGGAGCTTCCTTGACGTACTTGTTCAGCTGGATGGCCGTGCGTGCGGGGTCGGCAATGGTGCCTGCGCCGCCGATGCAGCCGCCCGGGCAGCCCATGCCTTCCAGCAGGTAGCCGTTGTACTTGCCAGCCTTGGCCAGCATGAGCAGCTTCTTGCATTCGGCAAGGCCCTGTGCAGATGCGATCTTGACATCCATATCCGGGTGCCATTCCTTGATCTTATCGGCAACAGCCTTGGCAACGCCGCCGGACTGTGCAAAGCCGCGGCCTGCTGCGGATGCAGCGTGCAGAGCTTCGGCCTCGTCCACTTCCAGCAGGCTGGTGTCCACATCCTTGGCCTCGATGATACCGGCCAGCTCTTCAAAGGTGAGCACGAAGTCCACATCGGAGCGGACGGTGCGGCGGGAAGCTTCCAGCTTCTTTGCGGCGCAGGGTCCAATGAAACACATACGGGCCTCGGGGTCCTTCTGCTTCATCATGCGGGCGGTGAACACCATGGGGGTCATGGTCATGGAGATATTCTTGGCAAGATCCGGGAAAGCGGTCTTTGCCATCATGCTCCATGCCGGGCAGCAGGAAGTTGCCATGAAGTTGAGCTTCTCGGGCACTTCCTCCAGGAAGTCGTGTGCTTCGTCCACGGTGCACAGGTCGGCACCAATGGCAACCTCCACCACATCGTAGAAGCCGACGGCCTTCAGGGCGGCCTTGAGCTTGCCGGTGGAAGCCAGACCCGGGAACTGGTTGATGAAGGCGGGAGCCACCAGCGCGTAGATGCGGTCGCCGCGGTTGAAGCCCTGGATCAGCTGATAGATCTGGCCCTTGTCAGCAATGGCACCGAAGGGGCAGTTGACCAGACACTGGCCGCAGGAAACGCACTTGCTGTAATCGATCTCGGCACGGCCCAGCTCATCGGAGTGGATGGCACCCATGCCGCAGGCTGCAGCGCAGGGACGCTCGGTCTTGACGATGGCGTTATAGGGGCACACGCCGACGCAGCGGCCGCACTTGATGCACTTGTCCTGATCGATGATGGAACGGCCGCTCTCCCATGTGATGGCCTTCTTGGGGCACACTTCCATACAGGGGTGGGCAAGGCAGCCCTGACACAGGTCGGAGACCTTGACCAGCTTTTCCGGGCAGCGGTTGCAGGCAAACTTGATCACGTTCACCAGCGGGGGATCATAATACTTATCGGCGATGGAAGCATCCTCCAGACCGGAGACGACGCTGTTGTGCTCGTCCATGCGGCGGGTGGGCAGACCCATGGCCAGACGCACGCGCTCCTCAACGATGGCGCGCTCCAGAAAGATGTCCTTGCGCAGCTTGCCTTCCTCGCCGGGGATGATGGTGTAGGGGATCTTGCGCATCAGGTGGTTGGCCTGCTCGCCCTTGACGTTGGCGTAAGCCATGCGTGCCACCTCGGTGAACACCTGACGGCGGATCTGGATGACCGTGGTATTGATTCCTCTGAAACTCATTCCAATTCTCTCCTTGCTTTGCTAAAAACAAACGGGCTGCACCCGGCTGCCGACAGCGTTCTGCCGCGCAGGGCGGGCGCGTTACAGGGCACATTGGTAACGCACTGCTGCAAACAGCGCTGTGCCCGGGATGATCCACCTTCATTTTAGCATAAAGCGTGCCGGATGAAAAGGGATAAAACGCAAAATTTGTTAAAAATTTGTTGTATTCGTCCTCGTGTACAGAATCAACAGTTTTAAGCGCAGAAACTCAGCAAAGTGCTGCACGCACACGCTCGCCGTCGTATTCGCCCAAGCGTACATGCACGATCTGCCCGCTTTCGTGGCCGGGGGCGGATACCACCACCGGAATGTACAGCCGGGTGTAGCCGGTGAACAGCGTGCCGGAAAGCGGGGTCTCCAGCAGCACATCGTCCTCGGTGCCCACATAGGCGGCCAGCACTTCGCGGCGCACCTCCTCGGCGATGCCGTTCATCACGCGGCTGCGCTCCTGCTTTTCCCGCTCGTGCACCTGCTCCGGAAAATCGTAGGCCGGGGTGCCGCTGCGGCGGGAGTAGGGGAACACATGCACCTTGAGAAAGCCGATCTTTTTCAAAAATTCGCAGCTCTCTTCAAAGTCGGCCTGCGTCTCGCCGGGGAAGCCGCAGATGCAGTCGGTGGTAAAGCTGACCGGGCGCTCCCCGTAGGCGGCGCGCAGCTGGTCCACCACCTGTGCATACTGCTCGGCAGTGTACACGCGGCGCATCCGGCGCAGGGTGGCAGTGCAGCCGCTCTGCAGGCTCAGGTGGAACTGCGGGCAGAGCTTTTCCACCGCGGCAAGGCGGGTGATGAACTCCGGCGTGAGCATATCCGGGTCCAGACTGCCCAGACGGATGCGCTGGATGCCCTCCACCTGAGCACAGTGCTCCACCAGCTCCACAAGGTTGGTGCCGGTATCCAGACCATAGCTGGGCAGGGAGATGGCACTGAGCACCACCTCGCGGTAGCCGGAAGCCGCCAGCTGGCGCAGTTCGGCTAGGATGCTGGCTTCGTCGCGGCTGCGCACCGGGCCGCGGGCCCGGGGGATGACGCAGTAGGCGCACTGGCGGTTGCAGCCGTCCTCTACCTTGATAAAGGCACGGGTGTGGGTCTCGAACCGCTCCACGGGCAGCTCTTCAAATTTTTCGCCGCGCTGGTGGGGCGTGATGGCCACAATGCGCTCATGGCCGTCCAGCAGCTTGAGAACGTTATCTAAAATGGCCTTGCGGTCGCCGTTGCCGCACACAAGGTCGGCCTCGGTGAACTGGGCGGCTTCCTCCGGGAAAGCCTGCGGGTAGCAGCCGGTAAGCACCGTGACCGCGCCGGGGTTCTCGCGCTTTTTGCGGCGCAGCCACTTGCGGCTTTTCTGGTCGCCAAAGTTGGTCACGGTGCAGCTGTTCACCACAAAAACATCCGCAGGCTCGTTCTCCTGCGCAATGGTAAAGCCGTTGGCGCGGAACATCTGTTCCAGCGCGCCGGTCTCGTTCAGGTTGACCTTGCAGCCAAGGGTATAAAAACAAACTCGCATGAGGGGGTATCCTTTCGACAAAAAACGGGGTGGTGTTTGCATTGCTCTTTATTATATATCACAGCGGCGGTGCGGCGCAAGACCGGATGCACAGCAGCAGGCATTTTTTGCTGGAAAGCGGGCAAAACAAAAAGAGACGGGCAAACGCCCGTCTCTCGAGAAAGCTTTTGGAAAATTATTTCGTCGATTCCTTCAGAGTTGCCTTGACGTAAGCAGCAGTCTTTTTGGTATCGTCTGCCTCAACATACTCAATATCAGCAACTTCGACGTTCTTGGCACCCTTCATAGCAATCTGAGTGTTCAGATTGGCGATGCAGGACTTCTTGTCCTTGTAAGCGTCAGCGGGCCACAGGACGGTCTTCTTGTTCTTCAGAATCTCCAGAGCGGCCTTGACCTTATCATTTTCAGCCTGACCTTCTACGGCCTCGAACTTGACCTCGGTAGTAGAAGTGAAAGCACAGCCGGTGAACATGGAAGCGCTTGCAGCAGCAACAACGGTCAGACCAGCCATCTTCAGGAAAGAACGACGAGACAGAATCATAATAGTATCCTCCTAAAAAATAATTCCACAAATTAAAGCAATACGGCCTTTTTGGGCCATCTCCAATTTACACTATAAGGTGGGCAAAAGTCAAGCCCTTTTGTAGAAAAAGACAAAATAAAAAATGCAGGCTGCGGTGCGGGCGCAGGATATTCTAAACAAAAAGGCCCCTGCATACTCTCTCAGCAAGAGACATTGCGCAGGGAGGGACCGAAATGGAGCGGAAAAACTTGGCGCTTTTGTGTGCAGGGGTGGTGTGCTTCTGGCTGTTTGCACTGGCCTTTGGCACGGCGCAGGGCAATGGGCTGCGGCAGCAAAACCCGGCGGTGCAGGCGGCTGCAGACCAGACCCGGCCGGTGCAGCCCGCGGCGGCACAGCCTGCCTTGGAGCTGCCCTGCCGCGCCGCCTGCCTGATCGACCAGCAGACGGGCACTATATTATATGAAAAGAACGCCGACCAGCAGATGCCCATTGCATCCATTACCAAGGTAATGACCCTGCTGCTCACCTTTGAAGCCGTGCACGACGGCCGCATTGCCATGGACACGCTGGTGCCGGTAAGTGAACACGCCTACCACATGGGCGGCAGTCAGATCTGGCTGGAGCCGGGGGAGCAGTTCACGCTGGACGAGATGATCAAAGCCATTTGTGTGTCCTCCGCCAATGATGCCGCTGTGGCTGTGGCAGAGCTGGTGGGCGGCAGCGAGCCGGGCTTTGTGCAGATGATGAACGCCCGCGCCGCAGAGCTGGGCATGGTGAACACCACCTTCCACAATGCCTGCGGGCTGGACACCGAAGGGCATCTTTCCACCGCCCACGATGTTGCCATCATGAGCCGCGAGATTTTGAACACCTGCCCGGAGGTGCTGCACTATACCGGCATCTGGACGGACACCCTGCGCGGCGGTGCCACCCAGCTGGTGAACACCAATAAGCTGCTCAAGCGCTACAACGGCATCACCGGCCTGAAAACCGGCACCACCAGCGGCGCGGGCGTGTGCATCAGCGCCAGCGCCACCCGCGACGGGCTGGACCTGATCGCCGTGGTGCTGGGGTCGCTCTCCAGCTCGGAGCGGTTCACAGCGGCCACCACCCTGCTGGACTACGGCTTTGCGGCCTACGCCGCTGTGCCGCTGCCCGCCATGGAGGACCGGCCTCTTCTTATAAAAGTAAAGGGCAGTGCAGAGGAAAGCGTACCGCTGGACTACACCGCTCTGCCCGAAACGCTGCTGATGCCAAAGGAAAGTGCCGCCGCCCTTACCGCGCAGCTGGATCTGCCGCAGGAGCTGGAAGCACCGGTGCAGCTGGGCCAGACCGTTGGCACGGTGCGCATCCTGAGCGGGGAGACTCAACTGGGCGAGTACGAGGTGCGCGCCGCTGCCGATGCTGAAAAAATGGACTTTGGCATCGCATTCGGCCTGTTGTGGGACGCTTTGACCGGCTGCGAAAGCTGAATGCACGCTTCAGCGTACAAAAGCGCGCTGCAGTAAGCTGCGTGGAACTGTCTGTGTGAACAATTCTGGATGAAGAAACAAAAAAACACTATTAAAATTGTATGAAATCCAAGGATTTTGACCTTGACTTTGCCCGGAGGGAACGGTACACTTATACCAAGATATTTCCTCGCAGGGCAAAGGCCCGGCAAATCGTTTGGAGGTTATAATAAAATGAGTGTCGCACTGAACACCAAACACCTCTCCAGCTTTATCAGCGAAGAGGAATATGCAGCCATCTATCCGCAGGTGGAAGCTGCCCATAACCAGCTGGAAGCAAAGTCCGGCCCGGGCAATGATTTCCTCGGCTGGATGTATCTGCCCCGTGATTATGATAAGGAAGAGTTCGCCCGCATCAAGGAAGCCGCCGCAAAGATCCGCGAGGATTCCGATGTGCTGGTGGTGGCCGGCATCGGCGGCAGCTATCTGGGCGCACGCGCTGTCATCGAGGCCGTCAAGGGCCAGTTCCACAACGAGCTGGAAAATGGCCCCAAGATCTACTTCTGTGGCAACAGCATCAGCCCCACCTACCTGAACAACATCATCAGCCTGTGCAAGGGCAAGCGCTTCTCCATCAACGTCATTTCCAAGTCCGGCACTACCACCGAGACTTCTCTGGCATTCCGCGTGCTGCGTGAACTGCTGGAAAAGGAGATGGGCGTGGAAGAAGCCAACAAGCGCATCTACGCCACCACCGACCGTGCCAAGGGCACCCTGAAGCAGCTGGCCGACGCACAGGGCTGGCCCACCTTCGTGGTCCCCGACGACGTGGGCGGCCGCTACTCCGTGCTGAGCGCTGTGGGCCTGCTGCCCATTGCTGCTGCCGGTATCAGCATTGACGACCTGATGAAGGGCGCTGCCGATTCCATGGAGCGCTTCTCCGTTCTGAGCAAGGACAACGACGCTTACAAGTATGCTGCCATCCGCAACATCCTGTACCGCAAGGGCAAGAGCGTTGAAATTCTGGAATGCTACGAGCCGGACTTCGCCCTGATGAACGAGTGGTACAAGCAGCTGTTCGGCGAGAGCGAGGGCAAGGACAACAAGGGCCTGTTCCCCGCAAGCTGCATCTTCTCCACCGATCTGCACTCTATGGGTCAGTTCATTCAGGAAGGCTCCCGCACCATGTTCGAGACCATCGTGGACGTGAAGAAGCCTGCACAGGATCTGTTCATCGACCCGCTGGAAGGCAACTTTGACGGCCTGAACTTCCTGGCAAACCAGAACATGAGCATTGTCAACCGCAAGGCCATGGAGGGTACCATTTTGGCACACACCGACGGCGGCGTGCCCGAGGTGCTGATCGAGGTGGACGACCTGACCGCTTACAATGTGGGCTACCTGATCTACTTCTTCTGGCGTGCATGTGCCTGCAGCGGTTATCTGCTCAGCGTTAATCCCTTCAACCAGCCGGGCGTTGAGAGCTATAAAAAGAATATGTTTGCTCTGCTGGGCAAGCCGGGCTACGAAGGCCTGACCGCCGAGCTGGAAGCAAAGCTGAAGTAAATAAAAATGATCTCCCGCCGCAAGGCGTGGAAAATACAGGAGGACTGAACTATGATTAAACTGATTGTTGGTACCAAGGGCTCCGGCAAGACCAAGGCTATGATCGACCAGATCAATGATGCGGTCAAGACCTCCAAGGGTAACGTGGTCGTCGTTGAAAAGGGCATGAAGCTCACCTACGACATCGCTCCTGCTGCACGTCTGATCGACCTGGACGAGTACAAGATCTCCGGCGGCGAAATGCTGTACGGCTTTGTTGCCGGCCTGATGGCAAGCAACTACGATATCACCGACCTGTACATCGACGGCATCCTGAAGGTGCTGGATCACGACATCAACCGTCTGGGTGTTGTGCTGGACGAGATGGCAGCCATTGCAGGCGACAGCGTGAAGGTGACGGTTACCGTCAGCGCTGACGAGGCTGCACTGCCCCACGATGTGAAGAAGTACCTGTAATTCCGGAAAATCGGGATCTGAACCACTTTGAACAGGCAGAGAACCGGGAAATTTAAATTTTTTCGGTTTTCTGCCTGTTTTGGTGTTGACAAAGGGCTGCGTTGGCGCTATACTAACAAAGCAGCCTTTTAGAGGTGTACTATGCAATTTGACCTGAGAAAGTTTATCGCCACCGGCAGACAACCCTATCATGCAGAGTTTCAGTGTGATTTATCTGCACATGATTATGCCGGGGCAAGGATCCCGCAGCCGGTCACCGTTGTTTTTGAAGCGGAGACGGACGGCGGCGAGGTCCGGATGACACTGCGGGCAAACGCATCGGTGCACGGAGAGTGCGCCCGCTGTCTGGACCCGGTCATTCGGGAGGAGACGGTCGATACGGAGTGGACGGTAAAGGAACGGGATCTGGATGACCCGGATTTTGACCTTCCGCTGGACGAAAAAGGACATCTGGATGTAGATGAATGGCTCAATCAGGAGTTTATGTTCCAGATCCCCACGGTGCTGCTTTGCAGTGCCGACTGCGCCGGGCTTTGCCCCGTGTGCGGCAAAAAGAAGGCGGAATGCACCTGCCAGCCGGCAGAGCATACCGAAGCTCCCGTAGACACAAGGCTCGCAATCCTTAAATCACTGCTGAACTGATAAACCCATCAAGGAGGTGCAAAAATATGGCAGTACCTAAGAGACATCTTTCCAAGGCCCGCCGCGACAAGCGTCGCAGCAATGTTTGGAAGCTGGAGGCCCCCGCACTGGTCAAGTGCAGCAACTGCGGCTCTCTGAAGCTCCCCCACCAGGCATGTGGCAACTGCGGTTACTACAAGGGCGAGGAAGTCATCAAGAAGGCCTAATTTGCGCGTAATTGGTGGCATAATGGTGTTATGTACAGAAGGGGAGGGCGCATGCCTTCCCCTTCTTGTTCTGTCTGAAAGGAGGTGGATGCGGTGGCAATGAAGATCGCACGGGTGGAACCCGGCAGCGAAGCGGAGGTGCTGGGCCTTGGCCCGGGTGACGAGCTTTTGAGCGTGGACGAAAACGAGCTGAACGACAGTCTGGACTACGATTTTTACACTGACAGCAAAAGCTTCCACCTGAAAGCAAGGGTGGCAGACGGCATCCGCGAGTGGGATGTGCAGCGCACGGAGCGCGGCCCCTTTGGCTGCGATTTCCAGACCTATCTGGGCGATCAGAAGCACTCCTGCTCCAACCACTGCATGTTCTGCTTCATCGACCAGCTGCCCCCCGGTATGCGCGAGAGCCTTTACTTCAAGGACGATGACGAGCGGCTTTCCTTTTTGTTCGGCAACTATATCACCATGACGAACATGCAGGACCACGAGATCGACCGCATCATCAAGATGCACATTTCGCCCATCAACATTTCAGTGCACACCACGAACCCGCAGCTCCGTGTGCGGATGCTGGCCAACAAGCGCGGCGGCGAGGTGCTCAAGTATCTGCCCCGTCTGGTGGAGGGCGGCATCGCCGTCAACTGTCAGCTGGTGCTGTGCCGCGGCATCAACGACGGCGACGAGCTGCGCCGTACCCTCTCCGACCTTTTGGAGCTGACCCCTATGGTGCAGAGCATCGCTGCGGTGCCCTGCGGTGTGACGGACTACCGCGAGAAGCTGTTCAAGCAGACACCGTATGATGCAAAGACCAGCGCCGAAGTCATCGACATCATGGAAGAATTCGGCGATGAGTGCAAGCGCCGCCACGGCAAGCGCATCATTTATCCCAGTGATGAATGGTACCTCAAGGCAGGCAGGCCCATCCCGCCGGAAGAGTTCTACGAGGACTTCGACCAGCTGGAAAACGGCGTGGGCATGATGCGCCTGTACGCCTCGGAATTTCTGGCGGAGTTGGAAAAGCCCCACCGCATCTACGGCACCAAAAAGATGGACGTGGTCACGGGCGAAATGGCTTCGCCGCTCATCCGCCAGATGATGGCTGAGCTGCACCGCCAGTACCCCATGGTCGAGGTGACGGTGCACACTATCAAGAACAAATTCTTCGGCGGCAATGTGGGTGTGGCCGGGCTTGTAACGGCGACCGATATCATTGCTCAGTGCGAGGGCAAGCTGACCAGCGGCACGCTGGGCGTGCCCGCCGTGATGCTGCGGGAGGAAAAAGACACCTTTCTGGACGACATCACCACCGACCAGCTGGCCCAGCGCCTTGGCGTGAAGGTGGAGGTGCTGCCGACCTCTGGCGGCGACGAAGCCCGCGCCCTGCTGCGCAGCGGCCTGCACATTGCAAGGAGAAGAAGAGCATAAAAGAAAACCCTCTCCGTCATCGCTGCGCGATGCCACCTCTCCCGAAGGGCGAGGTTTTATGCATCTTTCGGCAGAAGTGATAAAAGCTCCCCCTTTCGGGGGAGCTGGCGCGGCGTAAGCCGTGCCTGAGAGGGTTGTAAGAAAGGAGGAACCCCTATGAGCAAACCGATCGTAGCAGTGGTGGGCCGTCCCAACGTGGGCAAATCCACCCTGTTCAACAAGCTGTGCGGTCAGCGCCTTGCCATTGTGGAGGACACGCCGGGCATTACCCGCGACCGCATTTTTGCCAACTGCGAGTGGAACGGCCATGACTTCCTGCTGGTGGACACCGGCGGTATTGAGCCCAAGGCTACCGAGGGCATTCTGGCCCACATGCGGGAGCAGGCCCAGATCGCCATTGACACTGCAGACTGCATCATCATGGTGGTGGACGTGCGCGACGGCCTGACCGCCGCAGACGAGGATGTGGCCCACATGCTGCGCCGCAGCCACAAGCCCATCATTCTGGCCGTGAACAAGTGCGACAAGGTGGGCGATGCCCCCATGGAGATGTACGAGTTCTACAACCTCGGCTTTGACGAGGTGATGCCCATTTCGTCCGTGCACGGCCACGGCACCGGCGACCTGCTGGACGCTGTGTGCGCCCATCTGGACTTCAGCGAGACGGTGGTGGAAGAGGACCGCATCCCGGTTGCCATCATCGGCCGCCCGAATGTGGGCAAGTCCAGCCTGACCAACCGCATTCTGGGCGAGAACCGCATGATCGTGGCAAACGAGGCGGGCACCACCCGTGATGCCATTGACACCCCGGTGGACAACGCTTACGGCAAGTTCATCTTTACCGATACCGCCGGTCTGCGCAAGCGCAGCAACATCACCGACGGTCTGGAGCGTTATATGGTAGTGCGCGCACTGGCCGCTGTGGAGCGCAGCCGCGTGGCGCTGATCCTTGTGGATGCCACCGTCGGTTTTACCGAGCAGGACAGCAAGGTGGCCGGTTATGCCCACGATCAGGGCAAGGCGTGCATCATCGTCGTCAACAAGTGGGACGCGGTGGAAGGCAAGGAGACCAACACCATGGAGCTGCAGCGCCGCGATTATGCCGAGTGCTTCAGCTTTATGGGCTATGCTCCTATCATCTTCATCTCGGCTCAGACCGGCTACAACGTGAACAAGCTCATGCAGCTGATCCGCGATGTGGACAGCCAGAACGGTGCCCGCGTGCCCACCGGCGTGCTGAACGAGATGCTGGCCCGCGCCACAGCCCGGATGCAGCCGCCCAGCGACAAGGGCCGCCGCCTGAAGATCTTCTATCTGACTCAGGCATCCACCCGCCCGCCCACGTTCGTGGCCTTTGTGAATTCGAAGCAGCTGTTCCATTTCAGCTACCAGCGGTATCTGATCAACCAGATCCGCGAGAACTTTGGTCTGGAACACACTCCCATCCGTCTGGTGATCCGCGAGCGCGGCTCCGGCGAAGTGGGCGCAAAGGACGTGTAAGCGCCCGCAAAGGAGGCATCCGTTTCTATGATGAAAGCGATCCTGATCGCCGCAGCCACCATCCTGCAGGCGTACCTGCTGGGAAGTGTGGATACCGGCATCCTCGTCAGCAAATTCGTATATCATGACGACGTGCGCAATCATGGCAGCGGTGCGGCCGGCATGACCAACATGC
Organism: uncultured Faecalibacterium sp.; assembly: GCF_900066275.1. Taxonomy (NCBI): domain Bacteria; kingdom Bacillati; phylum Bacillota; class Clostridia; order Eubacteriales; family Oscillospiraceae; genus Faecalibacterium; species uncultured Faecalibacterium sp. The sequence goes on from NZ_FMFG01000003.1 coordinate 72,699, forward strand.
TGCGCACCTTTGGCAAGAAGGCTGCCGCCATGACCGCGACAGGCGATGTGCTCAAGGGCGTGCTGGCCGTGTGCATCGGCCGGTGGCTGTTCCACATGCTGCCCGCCGATGCTGGTGTGTCGCCGTATCTGGGTGTCTATCTGGCCGCTATCTTTGCAGTGCTGGGCCATCTGTACCCGCTGTACTTCGGGTTCAAAGGCGGCAAGGGCGTGCTGGTGGCAGCTGGTGCCATTCTGGCCATCCAGCCGGTGCTGCTGCCGTTTCTGGCCATTATCTTTCTGGTGTGCCTGATCCCCACCGGCATGGTGTCGCTGGGCAGCGTGGCCATGGCAGCACTCTACCCGGTGCTGACCATCATTTACGGTTCCCTGCAGGGCTATGCCGCCGGTGATATGCTGGTGTGCGCCATTGGCTCCGGCTTTATGTCCGGCATGGTGATCTATATGCACCGCGCCAATATCCAGCGCATCCGTGAGGGCAAAGAGTACCGCTTCGGAAAGCACAATAAAAAATAAAAGCATTATAAAATGCCCCGCAGCCTGCTGGTTTTCCGGCAGTGCTGCGGGGCATTTTTGTTTATGTTATTTTGGTTCCGGGGCGGCCTGCTCAAAATCGTACTCGTCAAAAGTCTCTTCTTCGGAAGGAATGGCCTCGGCCACCTCGGCCTTGGCGCGCTCCTTCAGGCGGGAGAGAAACGCATCGGCGGGGATGCCGCTCTGGCGAGGTGAAAGATCCGGTGCCGGATGGCCGTCCGGCAGGTGGGCACCAAAGGCCGGCACAAAGAAGAACTTGCGCACAATAAAGATCAGGGCGATGGCTCCCACGCTGAGCAGGTTTTCCAGTGCGGAGTCGTGGCCCACTACCAGATGACGGGCAATGGCGTAGAGCAGCACTTCCAGACTGCTGCCGGGGCTGTGCTTGGCCAGCATTTTGATGAACTCGATGCCGATCACGATGTCAAGGCTCCGCTCCAGAAAAATGCGGATCTCCACTTCGTTACCGTCAAACAGCAGGCCGGGCATCCACTTGATGAGCGGCACAGCGCTGAGCAGCAGGCCGATGAGCACAAGGCCGGAGAGCAGGATTTCCAGCAGGCTGGATGCCTGAATGATGCGGTTGCGCAGCTGGGTGCGCCAGCAGCTTTCCACATGGGAGGAGGAATTGTCCATATTGAGCCTTCCTTTGCAAAAAAGTTTCAACATTCATGTGTAATATTGTAACAGAAATGCAGAAAGCTGTCAATTGCTGGAAGATTAAACGGCACTGTTCGCTGCAGTGGCGGGTGCCACCGCTACATAGCCGGATTTTTTGATGCAGTCCTGTCCGGCGGCGGTATCCAGCCAGTCGTAAAGCTGGCGTTCCGGGCTGTCGGCGGCAGCGTCCGCATGGAGAACGGCATAGAACTCGTTGCACAGCGGGTAGCTTTCGCTGGCGATGGTGTCGTTGGAAGGGGTCACGCCGTCCACGGCCAGCAGACGCAGGCCGGGCTGGGAGTACATCTGGTCGATGTAGTAGTAGACCGAGAAGCCGATGGCATTGGCGCTGTTGTTGTAGGCGGCGATGCTGTCCACCAGCTCACCCATGGCAGCGGGAGCCAGCTCGGTGGGCGGGTCCATCAGTTCGCCGCCCTGAATGAGCAGCTTGCGGAACAGGGTCTGGCTGCCGGAGTCTTCGCCCCGCTGGAAGGGCACGATGGCAAGATCCTCGCCGCCCACTTCTTTCCAGTTGGTGATCTTACCGGCATAGATATCCTTCAGCTGCTGCCGGGTCAGGCTCTTGACCGGATTGTTCTCGTTCACGATGAACACCAGTGCGTCCCGGCCAATGGGTTTCTGTTCCAGCTGGGCGTTTGCTTCTTTCAGCTCTTCCTTTACGTAGTCCGGCGCTTCGTAGACCACCAGCATCCTGGCAGTGTACTCCTCATCCGGGTACAGGCCGAAGTTTTCCCACGCATAGGCCGTGGTGCTGACCGAAATGCCGCTCTGGGCTACTTCCAGATCGATGCCGGTGGTATCGGCCATCATCTGGGCCATCAGCGGGATGCAGGCAGTGCTGCCATCCAGCTTGGGAAAATCTTCCACGGTAAACAGCCCGATGGGTTCAAGCTCGCTCACGGAAGAAGCGGGTGCTTCCGGCGAGGTGGAAGCGCTGCTGGCGGGGGTGTCATCCCCCTTGCAGGCAGTGAGAATGCCTGCGGCAGAGCAGGCGGCAAGGCCAAGCAGAAAGCTGCGGCGGGAAATTTTAGCATTTTTCATAAGGCGTTCCTCCTATTGGGTCAGTAGCCCATTTCATCGTCGGCGTTGATGGAAGAGAAGATGCTTTGGCAGTAAAGCCATTTGCCGTTCGTATCCATCCAGCCGTAGTAAAAGCCGCGTTTTGCAACGAACACGTGTTCTGGCAGCTGGTTCAGGCTGTTGTCGTAGTAGCTGTAGCAGCTGCCAAGGCCATAGAACACAATGTTGCCGTTTTCATCCAGCACGTCACACATTGAGCCGTTGCTGCTGGGCGCGTTGGCGTTGCCACAGTACAGCGGCCTGCCCTCCGGTGTGGTGATGAGATAGTTCAGGGCATAATACTTGTCCTGCAGATGGGTCAGGTCGGAGACAAGGCCCTCGGGGCCGTACACGCGGGTGGCGGTGGTCTCAAAGTTATCGTTATCCCGCAGCTCCAGCCAGACGTAGCCGTCACCCTTGTTATCCATCATCACGCTTTGCTGGCCCTCCACTGGCTCCACGGTGGTATCAGTGATCAAATCGCCGGTTTCGGTGTTGAACACCTTCAAGCGTCCGTCCTCATAGTAAAGGGCGATGGTGTCGCTCATGACGCTGGAGGCGTACAGCGGTGTCACCTCACCGGTAACAAGGTCGTGCAGATCATAGCCGAAGTCGCCGCTCGTGCGCCATGTGACCACATAGCCCGGGAAATAGCTGCTGGGCTGGTCGTCGAAGGTGCCAATGAGGGTGCGGTCCACGGTGGCGAGATCCCGCAGCTCGTAGCGGCCATCGCTGGTCTCGAAGCAGGCGGTGCCGCTGCCGCATACCTGTCGGAAGCCGGTGAAGCCTTCGCCTGTGGCGGGGTTATAGAGCGTTTCGTCCGTTGGCTCGCCGCTGGCGTGGCAGGTGTCCAACTCCACCCAGTCGGTCAGAACGTCCGGTGCATAGGGAAGGCTCAGGGCAGTAGTGGCATCTGCGCCGTAAGTCTGTGTACCGTCCTTCGTCTGTATAATGACCCAGCTGTGCAGGGCGGGTTCATCGTCCCATGCGTCCTCGGCAAGGTCTGCTGGGCGGGCATAGCAGGTGAACACCAGCCCGTCCCCGCACACGATGCAGCGGTATGCGCCATCCGGCACGGGCAGACGTTCGCCGGTGGAAAGGTCGATCACCTGACAGGTGCCGTAATCGTCGTAGCCGTTTTCGTAGCTGCCGTTCACGGCGTGGGCTTCCTGCAGCACCAGCAGACCGTTCTGCATGGAGGCGTTCTGCTCCCCCTCAAAGGTTATGACTTCATTGCCGTCTTTGTCAAACAGGCCGCTGCGCCGTCCGCAATAAGCGTCCGGGTCGGCCCAGGTGCGGAACCAGTAGTTGGTCTCACCGGTCACGGTGTCCTGCAGAAGGTTCACGTTCTCGCTGCGGAAGGACTGGTACAGCACCTTGCTGCCGCACAGAACGGTGCAGGCACCGCCGGAATTGTCGTAACCGTAAAGTATCCGCAGCTTTCCGTCGTCCAGCCGGGAGCTGTCGTAAAGCGGATCCCCATGTGCATCGGTGGGCACTGAGAAAGCAGGAGCAGCAGGCTTGCCGGAAGCGGGCGGCAGCACGCTGCAGCTGCAGCCAAGGGTAAGGCACAGGGCAGCGCATACAGCAGCGCTGCCTATGCGGCAAACGTTACGCTTCATAAAGATCACTCCTTACAGTATGGAAAGGAACAAAGTTTAAAAGAAAGCCGGAAAGGTTTTCCAGTTCAATTATAATACGAAACAGCCGCGCATTCCATTGCAGGAAAACGCGGCTGTTGATTACAGTTTTATGACAGACTTTCAGGACTGTGCTTTGGCTTTTTCAGCATCGTCCATCCGGTCCAGCTGCTTGAGGAAGGCCAGCAGGAACGGCAGGGAAACAATAAAGGTGAGCGCATCCGCAATGGGCTGGCAGATCTCTACGCCCACAAGGCCGAAAGTGCGAGGCAGAATGAGGATGAGCGGAATGAAGAACACGCCCTGACGGCAGCAGGCCAGAAAGGTGGCGCGCCCGGCTTTGCCCACGCTCTGGAAGGTCATGTTTGCCACCACAATGATCGGATGCAGCAGAATGGCAAGGCACTGATAGTGGAAGGCGGGCAGCGCCACGGCGGTAACTTCCGGGTCGTCGCGGAACAGGCGGATGAGGGCATCGCTGTTGACCCAGCACAGGCTCACCAGCACCACCAGCATACAAAAGGCTGCACCTATGGTAAAAACTGCGGCTTTTTGCACCCGGCGGAATTTGCGCGCACCGTAGTTGAACGCGGCCACCGGCTGAAGACCCTGCCCAACGCCAATGGCTACCGAGATGATGAACATGAAAATACGGGAAATGATGCTCATGCCGGCCACAGCGGCATCGCCATAGCTGCGGGCGGCAATGTTCAGCAGCATGCCGCCGATGCTCTGCAGGCCCTGACGGCCAAAGCTGGGAGCACCGCCGATCAGGATCATGCCGAACTCCCGCGCTTCACGGGTGACGGCAGTAATACGGAACTGACTGACGGTTTTGCCCCGCAGGAACATGGACAGCAGGATGCAGAAGCTGATGCTTTGGCTGAGAGCCGTAGCAATGCCTGCACCGGCGGTGCCAAGGCCCAAGCCGAACATAAAGATGGGGTCCAGCACAATGTTCAGCACGCCGCCGGTCACAAGGCCGATCATGGCAAAGTTCGCCTTGCCCTCATAGCGCAGGATGTTGTTCATCACAAGGCTGGAGATCATAAGCGGGGCTGCAATGAGGATGGGCCGTGCATAAGCGCAGGCGTGGGGCAGAATGGTCTCGGTGCTGCCCAGCAGCATCATGAAGCTGGGCAGAGTGGCAAGGCCCACAACGGCCAGCACCACGCCAACGGCCAGAGCAGTAAAAAAGCTGGTGGAAGCAAAGCGGGTGGCAGCCTCAGTGTTCCGGCTGCCAAGGCTGCGGCTGATGATGGTGCCGGAGCCGTGGCCCAGTGTAAAGCCAAGCGCCTGAATAATGGCCATCAGGCTGGAAACAATGCCCACCGCACCGGAAGCGCTGGTGGAGATCTGGCCCACAAAAAAGGTATCGGCCAAGTTGTAGATGCTGGTGATGAGCATACTTAAAATGGTAGGGGCGGCAAGACCGAGGATCAGCTTTGGAATGGGTGTCTCGGTCATTTTTTTGTATTGCTGAATGTTGAGCTCGTCTGCTGACATGAAAGAACCTCCTTTTATCATAAGGAATAGGTCAAGAAAAGCCGCCCAGCAGCAGAGCGGCGGATAATTTGAATGTGTGCACGGGATGCACGTTCCATAGTATAACGCAGCTGCGGCAAAAAGTCGAGAGCCGAACCGGTACAGAATGGTGCCTGAAATGCCCATGGAGCGGGAGAAAAACGGACGGAAAGCTTGACTGTTTTTGTCTGTTTTGCTAAAGGCTGGTCGAATTGCTTGTAGAAAATCACGATATGTGGTATCATTTACCATAAGGGAAACAAAAGAGCCTGTGCATCTGTACAGGCTGCATACAAAATACAAGCGGCAGCCGCAGGCAGAGCCGGGCGGCTGCAATCCATAGGAGGAACAAACCATGAAAACTGTTGCACAGACCGTGATCGAAGCCGATCACTTTTACACCATTGCCGCGCACACCGGAAACGTCATTCAGGCCGTGGAGGGCACCAAGGAAGCCGGTACCGTCCGTCTGGGCAAGTACGAGCATAAGCCTGAGCAGGAGTGGAGCTTTATCCGCGTGGGTGACGGCGTTTACCGCATCCGCAACCGCGCATCCGGCAAGCTGCTGGACCTGACCATGACCGGCACCGCCAACGGCACCTGGCTGCACCTGTGGGAGGATGTGGGCGGCACCTCTCAGATGTGGACTGTTCAGCCCACCCCGGAAGGAACTGTGCGCCTGCGCTCTTCCTGGGCCGGCGGCAAGTGCGTGGACACCGTTGGCATGGGCGCTGCGGTTGGCACTGTGCTGCAGATCTGGCAGGAGGTGTCCGGCGCAGATGACCAGCTGTGGACCATTGCCGAGGTGAAGGAGCGCGCAAAGCGTGCCGCAAAGAAGGCCGAGGCGCCTGCTGTGGAGGCTGCCGCTGAAGCTGCCCCCGCTGCAGAAAAGGCACCGGCCAAGAAGACTGCGGCCCGCAAGCCCCGCACCACCAAAAAGGCGGCTGCCGCCAAGGCAGAAGCTGCAGAAGAGGGGAAGGCAGAGACCGCAGCACCGGCAGAAAAGCCCGCAAAGCCTGCCCGTAAGACCGCCGCAAAAAAGACCGCCGCCAAGGCTGCCGAAAAAGCAGAGCCTGCAAAGGCAGAAGCACCTGCAGAGGAGAAGCCCGCTGCGGAGAAGCCCAAGCACAAGTGCGCACCCCGCAAGAAGAAGGAGACGGTCTGATCTCGTTCTGTTGATTTGTTAAAATGAAAGCGCCCGCCGGAGGTCCAGCCCTGCCCGGCGGGCGCTTTTGGTTATTCTGGAAGCTGCTTTAAAACAAAGCGGTTTTTATCAAATTCCAGCAAACCTTCGTCCCGCATTTTGCACAGCTCTTTGGAGAGGGCGCTGCGGTCCAGATTGAGGTAGTCGGCCATCTGCTGGCGGTTGAAGGGCACCTCGAACTCCATCCTGCCGCAGCGTGCTGCCTGTGCGGAAAAATAGGTCAGCAGCCGTCCGCGCACAGTCTTGGGCGTTGTGCAGAAGATGCGCTGCGAAAGGCTGAGGTTCTTGCGCATGGACACCGCCAGCAGGCGGCGCAGCAGCTTGTCTTTCAGCGCTGGCTCGATCCGCGCATCGGTAAGGGCGGCAGTGTGCAGGAACAGTATTTCGCAATGTTCGGCCGCAACAGCATCCACCATCAAGGCCTCGCCGCAAAAGGCGTAGGTCTCGGCAAAGGCCTGCCCGGCACCTACGCTGCTCAGGATGCTTTTGGTGCCCCAGAGATCCAGATTTTCAATGTGCACGGAACCACGCAGCACAATGCCGATCTCCCGCACGCAGCTTCCGGCGCGGAAGATGACCTCGTGCTTTGCAAACTGCCGGGTGCGCAGGTGCCCGGCAGCGGCAAGGGTATCCAGCTCGGCTTCTGAAAGATCCTGAAACAGGGGCGACGCGATCTTTTTCATAAAAATCCTCTTTCTGTGGTTATAACAACCGAAAGCACGGTCTGATTATAGTATACTCAGAACATCAAAGCAAGGAGGATTTTTCCATGATCCGCAAAATCATTCATATAGACGAAGAAAAATGCAACGGCTGCGGTGCCTGCGTCACCGCCTGCCACGAGGGTGCCATCGGCCTTGTGAACGGCAAGGCCAAGCTGATGCGGGACGACTACTGCGACGGCTTTGGCGACTGCCTGCCCGGATGCCCCACCGGTGCCATCACCTTTACCGAGCGCGAAGCCGCCGCTTATGACGAGCAGGCTGTGCTGGAAAACAAGCAGAAAAAGGCCGCTGCCGCTCAGCAGCAGGCACAGCCCGCCGCACCGGCGTTCCATGGCTGCCCGGGCAGCATGATGAAACAGTTCCACCGTGAGCAGACCGCACCTGCCGCAGCCGCAGTGCCCATGCAGTCCCAGCTGGCACAGTGGCCTTGCCAGATCAAGCTGGTGCCGGTGAACGCGCCCTACTTTGACGGTGCCAAGCTGCTGATCGCCGCCGACTGCACCGCCTATGCCTACGCCAATATCCACGAGGAGTTCATGAGGGGCCATGTGACCATCATCGGCTGCCCGAAGCTGGATGCTGTGGATTACAGCGAAAAGCTGACCGAGATCATCCGCAGCAATGATATCAAGAGCGTGACGGTGCTGCGCATGGAGGTGCCCTGCTGCGGCGGGCTGGAGCACGCTGCCATCACTGCTCTGAAGAACAGCGACAAGTTCATCCCGTGGAATGTAGTCACCTTCTCCACCGATGGCCGCATCCTCGACCGGTAAAATGACAGAACAAAAGCCAGAAACGACTGTTGCCGTTTCTGGCTTTTGATGTTTGCGGAAAGATCAGCCCGCGTTCTGTACACTGTTGGCAGCGGTCTGCACGAACTGCAGCACGCTCTGGATGGTATCGCGGATCTGCACCAGCGTCTGGATGTCTTCGTCCTTCATGCGGGATGTGGGCGCAGTGAGCACCACGGTCTGGGCACTCACGGTGCCAGTGAGCTGGATGCTGACCCCGTGTTCCGGGATGGTGAGCAGGATGTGCACCGGGATGGCATCCGCAAAGAATCTGCTCTTTTCCAGCCCGATAACAAGTACCGGTGCATTGGCGCTGGCATCACCGGTATCCAGCTGAAAATAAAGGTAGCCGTCCTTTGCGTTTTCCGGCTGTACGCGCTGCAGCTTTTTCTGCGGCAGCTCAAACTCGGTCATGTCCTGCAGGCTGGTGGCTGTGGTGTCCACACCCAGCAGGCTTGCCAGCTGGGCCTGCGAGATATAGCTGCCAAGGCTCCAGTCCGGCAGCAGAAGGCTCGCCAGCGGGTAGCTGTCGGTGATGGAAGAGCGGATATTTTTGTACAGCTGCCCGACATCGTATAAGGTCTCGCTGCTGCTGATATACACCCGGGTGAGCGGGCCTGCCGGGATAACGGCATCCGGGGATGAGATGCTCAGCTGCAGTGCGTCCGGCGTATACAGGCCGTTGACGGTGCCCTTGGTGGAGCCTGTCTTTTGCAGGATGGTGTAAAGGGCAGGGGAATCGGCTGTGGATGTGATCTCATAATCAAAGGTAAAGGCCGCGCCTGCCTGCAGCGCTTTCACCCGGCGGGCTACCAGACTGTACCCGGTTACAGCGGCCACGACTGCAAGCAGTACAAGGATGAGCACTGCGATCAGGATCACATAGCCCGCGCCGTGCTTTTTTCGTTTGGAAGATGCCATAAAAAATCCTCCCTCAGATGTTTTATTCAGCATAGCGGAACAGCGGACAAAAGTCAAGGCAGAACAGAGAAGCGCTGAAAAAACAAAAAATCCGAAACCGCAAGGTTTCGGATTTCTGGCGGAAAGATGGGGATTCGAACCCCAGAACGCTTTTGACACGTTACACGATTTCCAGTCGTGCGCCTTAGACCAACTCAGCCATCTTTCCATATTCAGTTGTGCGTCACAATGCTCTACTATAATACCTGAAAGGTGCGCATTTGTCAAGCACTTTTTTTTAAAATGAAAAATGAGAAGATAAAACAAAAAATCCGGGACCCAAAGGTTCCGGATTTCTGGCGGAAAGATGGGGATTCGAACCCCAGAACGCTTTTGACACGTTACACGATTTCCAGTCGTGCGCCTTAGACCAACTCAGCCATCTTTCCATATTCGGTTGTACGCCGTAGCGCCACACTATAATACCTGAAAGAACCGCTTTTGTCAAGGATTTTTTGAAAAAAATGGGTTTTTTTCAAAACGACATCTCTGTGCAGGCAAAAAACGGCAAAAAATTCAGGGATGCAGCAAAAACCCTTGACGAAGCGGTTGAACCGGACTATGATGAAGCAGGAGAGTACTGCGGCGGGAAATCTTTGCGGCCGCAGAGTGGAATAAAAAAGGAGGATGCTTTCTTATGACTTATCCTGAAGTGCTGGCCAATGCCCGTGAGTGCATTGGCAAATACTGCAAGGCCTGCCCGGTGTGCAACGGCGTGGCCTGCAAAAACCAGATCCCCGGCCCCGGTGCCAAGGGTGTGGGCGATACGGCCATCCGCAATTATAATAAGTGGGCCGAGATCCGCGTGAACATGGACACCCTGTGCGAGGGCGGTACCCCGGACACCCATATTGAGCTGTTTGGCAAGAGCTTCAAGTACCCGTTCTTTGCAGGCCCGGTGGGTGCTGTGAACCTGCACTACTCCGAAGCCTATACCGATATGACCTATAATGATGTGCTGGTGCGCGCCTGTGCAGAGAACGGCATCGCTGCCTTTACCGGCGACGGCACCAACCCCACCGTTATGGAGATGGCCACCAAGGCCATTGGCGCAGCAAACGGCTGCGGCGTGCCCACCATCAAGCCCTGGAACATTGATACCATTAAGGAAAAGATGGCCGAGGCCAAGGCCAGCGGCTGCTTTGCCGTGGCCATGGATGTGGACGCAGCCGGTCTGCCCTTCCTGAAGAACATGACTCCGCCCGCAGGCAGCAAGAGCGTGGCAGAGCTTGCCGAGATCGTCAAGCTGGCCGAACGCCCCTTCATCATCAAGGGCGTTATGACCGTTAAGGGTGCACTGAAGGCAAAGGAAGCCGGCGCGGCTGCTATCGTGGTGTCCAACCACGGCGGCCGCGTGCTGGATCAGTGCCCGGCTACTGCCGAGGTGCTGCCGGAGATCGCAGCAGCCCTCAAGGGCACCGGCGTGAAGATCCTGGTGGACGGCGGCATCCGCACCGGTGTGGATGTGTTCAAAGCACTGGCACTGGGTGCAGACGGCGTGCTGATCTGCCGCCCGTTCGTCACGGCTGTGTATGGCGGCGGCGAGGAAGGCGTGAAGTGCTACATTGATAAGCTGGCCGGTGAGCTGGCTGACACCATGCAGATGTGCGGTGCGCATTCTCTGACCGAGATCACCCCGGATATGGTGCGGGTATAAGAAAAAGAGTGAATAGAAAAGCGGTCTGTGCCTTTGCGGTGCGGGCCGCTTTTTCATCCTTGCAGCTGCGTGCCGGGGTAGTAGTGTGCCAGAATATCGGTATAGCTTTTGCCCTGCTCCGCCATGGCCTTTGTGCCCCACTGGCTCAGGCCCACACCGTGGCCGTAACCCCGGGTGGTAAAGCTGAAATTCCCGCTCTGGTACTGTACCGTAAAGCATGTGCTGCGCAGGCCCAGCGCCCGGCGCAGGGTCGTGCCGGTCACGGTCTGCCCGCAGACCGTGACGGTTTTTGTGTATCCGGCGCTGGTCAGCGCTGCCGGGCCGAACCAGCCCTCCGGCGCGGCGAGGTCGGCAGAAATGCCAAGGCCTGCAAGGGCCTGCTGCACCTGCTCTGCGGAAAAGGTGACGGTGTATTCGTAGTTGTCAGCGGAACGGTCGGTGCTGCTGTCCACTGAAATGAGGTAGGGCAGGGCGGAACCCCATACATTTTCGCTGGCCTCGGTCTGCCCATTGGAAATGGCAAAGTAGCTGGCGCAGGCAGGAGCATTCTCATAATAAAGTATCTCATCCAAGACCTCGTCCACAAGGGCGGAGAGGCGGGCGTAATTCTGCTCGTAGGCGGTGCCCCAGTAGCTGCGCAGCACCGGCTCGGTCAGGCAGCCCTGCCGCCGGGCTGGGTCGGCAGTGAGCCAAGCGCCGCTTTGCAGGGTGGTGTGGTCCCGGCAGTAGAGCGCATAGCTGTGGGCGGCAACGGCCTGTGCCTTGAGCGCTTCGTCCGGCCAGCTCACCGGCATCTCGGCGGCGACAGCACCCAGAACGTATTCCTGACGGGAAAGCTCCAGCACCTGTCCGGTGGCCTGATCCTCCACCAGAAAGGTCTCGGCATCCGCAGAAGGCACGGCACTTGGCGGCTGCGCAGATGCTGCAGGCGAAGATACGGCAGAAGATGCGGCAGAAGATGCGGGCTCTGCCCCGCTGAGCACGGCGCGTGTGACCCGGTAGGCAGCCAGCGGCAGAATGCTACCCAGCACCAGCAGGACCGCAAAGATTGGCAGAAAAAACTTTTTCATAGTCCCAAACCCTCCGACAGCGGTGTTTTTTTAATCAGAATACCGGATATACTCTGAAAAAAGATGCGAAACAGGGAAAAAGCCTTTTGCGATGCAAGCGCAAAAAAGCACCAAACCGGCTTTTTGTGCGCTGAACGGTGCAGTTAATGCTTGAATTTACTCGTCAAAAGCGATAATATAGAATTATACCCATCATTGAGGGTGGGCGGGAAAGTATATAAATAGGATGAAAGGAGAATTCCCCTTATGAATTTTGCACATTCGGAGGTGGCAACGCTGGACCCGAACACGATGCGGACTTTGTGTGAGGAATATGTTGCCAACAACTACATCGATCCGGAGACGAGCGAGCGTCTGGGGGTCAAGCGCGGCCTGCGCAACCCGGATGGCACCGGTGTGCTGGCCGGCCTGACCAACGTCTGCGACGTTGTGGGCTATAAAAAGGATCAGGAAGGCCATGTGATCCCCACTCCCGGCAAGCTGATCTACCGCGGTGTGAACATCAACGAGATCGTGGACGAGGCCTACCGCAACGACCGCTTTGTGTTTGAAGAGGTGATCTGGCTGCTGCTGTTCGGCAGTCTGCCCAACCAGGAGCAGCTGGACGATTTCTGTGAGATCCTGGCAGAGCACCGCGCCCTGCCGGAAGGCTTCATGGACACCATGAACGCCCCCTCGCCCAATATCATGAATAAGCTGCAGCGCTGCGTGCTGGGCCTTTACTCTTATGATGAGCACGCCGAGGATCTGAGTCTGGAGAATATCCTGAGCCAGAGCATCAATCTGATCGCCAGCATGCCCACCATGATGGTGAACGCTTACCAGATGAAGCGCCGCTACTACGATAAGCAGAGCATGTTCTTCCACCTGCCCAAGCCCGGCCAGAGCACGGCAGAGCACATCCTCAGCACCTACCGTCCGGACCAGAAGTTCACCCACGAGGAAGCAAAGCTGCTGGATATGTGCCTGCTGGTGCACGCCGACCACGGCGGCGGCAACTGCTCCACCTTTACCGCCCGTGTGCTGTCCTCCTCCGGCACCGATACCTACTCCGCAATCGCGGCGGCCATCGGTGCACTGAAGGGCCCCAAGCACGGCGGTGCTAACCTGATGGTGAACCGTCAGCTGAAGGATATCCTCAAGCATGTGGAAAACCCCGAGGACGACGATGAGGTGCGCGAGTATCTGCGCCGCATCCTGCGCAAGCAGGCGGGCGATGGCTCCGGCCTGATCTACGGCATGGGCCACGCGGTGTACACCATCAGCGACCCTCGTGAGGTGATCCTGAAGCAGCGCGCCCGCCATCTGGCCTACGACAAAGGCTTTGAGGAAGAGTATAATATGCTGTGCAGCATCGAACGGCTGGCCCCCGGCATCTTTGCCGAGGAAAAGGGCAGCACCAAGCCGGTGTGCGCCAACGTGGACCTGTTCAGCGGCCTGATCTACAACATGCTGGGCATCTCTGAGGATATCTACACCCCGCTGTTCGCCATTGCCCGTGTGCCCGGCTGGTGTGCACACCGCGTGGAAGAGGTGGTATTCGCCAACCGTATCATTCGTCCCGCTTACAAGTATCTGGGCGTGCGCCAGAAATATAAGCCGATCGAGGAACGCTGATGAATCCTTCTGTTTTGTTCGTTTTTATCCTGAGCATTCTGCTGGGCGTGCTGCGCGCGGCAGACCTTGCCTTTGGCACCGATGCCGTCACCGGTCTGTGCGTGGTCGGCTCGGTGTGGTGGCGCTATCTGGCACTGGGTATCGTGGTGCTGGCTGCAGTGCTTGTGGGCCGTACACAGCCTTCCCACTCGGAAGCGGTGCGTAGCCGCAGGCCGCTGGCCGGTATTCTGGCTTTTGTCGGTGCAGTATGTTTTCTGGCCGCAGCGGGTGCACAGATCGCGCTGGGCGCAGCTTCCGGTCTGGGCGGCTTTGTGCGGTGCATTCTGGAATGCCTGTGCTCCGCGTGGCTCAGCACCATGGGCCGCTGCTGGCTCAGCCCCAACGAGTGGAAAAAGCCCTTTGGTGGGCTGTATCTGGCCGTGGCGGGCAGTCTGCTGTTCTACTGGAACGTGCTGCTGCGCTTTATGGAGAACAGCTCCAGCTGGCACCGCGTGACCCCTACAGCGGCGGTGTGGCAGGCGCTTGCGGCACTGGTGTTTTTGGCAGCGCTGGCCCGGGCACTGCATGTCCCGCAGCCGGGCAATGGCAAAACACTGTGCGCAGCCGGGCTTGCCGCATTTGCACTTTGCCTGTGCTGGCAGCTGCCCTATGTACTGGTTTTGATGAGCGGCCTGAGCTGGGCCGCACCGGCTGTCTGGCCGGAGATCTTTGCCGGACTGGGCCTTTGCTGCGTGGGCGGCATTGGCGGAGCGTGCGTTACAGCCTGCTTGAACGGGGAGAGCTGACAAAAATATTGGCACTCTGTTGGCGCAATTGCCGAAAAGCAGGGAATGAAAGGAATTAAAATCGTACAAAAGCAAAAAATGCAGTGAATGTCTTGTTAATTTTTTGGCAGACACTTGAAACTTTCTGCGTTTTGGTCTAAAATAAAGATACCGTGATTTATCCGATTATGGGTAAAATAATTAGGAGGTACTATTAACATGGCTGTTAGAGTTGCTATCAATGGTTTCGGTCGTATTGGTCGTCTGGCTTTCCGTCAGATGTTTGATGCTGAGGGTTACGAGGTCGTCGCAATCAACGACCTGACCAGCCCCAAGATGCTGGCTCACCTGCTGAAGTACGATACTGCTCAGGGTTCTTTCTGCGGCAAGATCGGCGAGGGCAAGCACACCGTCGAGGCTACCGAGGACTCCATCATTGTTGACGGCAAGGAGATCAAGATCTACGCTGTTAAGGACGCAAAGGACGCTCCCTGGGGCGAACTGAACGTTGATGTCGTTCTGGAGTGCACCGGCTTCTACACCAGCAAGGAGAAGAGCATGGCTCACATTCAGGCTGGCGCAAAGAAGGTCGTTATCTCTGCTCCCGCAGGCAACGATCTGAAGACCATTGTCTTCTCCGTCAACGAGAAGACCCTGACCGCTGAGGATCAGGTCATTTCTGCTGCTTCCTGCACCACCAACTGCCTGGCTCCCATGGCTAACACCCTGAACAAGACCTACCCCATCGTCTCCGGCATCATGACCACTGTTCATGCTTACACCGGCGACCAGATGATCCTGGATGGTCCTCAGCGCAAGGGCGATCTGCGCCGTGCTCGTGCTGGCGCACAGAACATCGTTCCCAACACCACCGGCGCTGCTAAGGCTATCGGCCTGGTCATCCCCGAGCTGAACGGCAAGCTGATCGGTTCTGCTCAGCGTGTGCCTGTTCCCACCGGCTCTACCACCATTCTGGTTGCTGTCGTCAAGGGCAAGGATGTCACCAAGGAGTCCATCAATGCTGCTATGAAGGCTGCTACTTCTGAGTCCTTCGGCTACAACGAGGATCAGATCGTTTCTTCCGATGTCATCGGCATGCGTTACGGCTCTCTGTTCGATGCTACCCAGACCATGGTCGCTAAGATCGACGACGACACTTATCAGGTTCAGGTCGTGTCTTGGTACGACAACGAGAACTCCTACACCTCTCAGATGGTCCGTACCATTAAGTACTTCGCTGAGAACTGCTAATCACAGTTCTACGCTCAAAAGTGCTTGAGGTGCCGTGCTGAATGACAACTAGTATTGGCTTTGCTGATACGAACATGCTGTGATTGGTACGACAACAGGATATTGAGTTCAACACCCTTCCTTTTGCGGGTCTCCGTGAGAGGAAGGGTGTTTTTTTGCTGCAAAAAAGCAATGGAACGAGTTCCTTTCTAAAATGAATAGGTTGCAACAAAAAGACGGAATAAAGTACGGAAATCTTAGCCATGATGCAGGCAATGATACAGCTGCAAAGTATTGTACCCCAGAGGAAAAAATGGCAAAATATTTTTAGTGTCAATAAATACATTTACGAAATTGATATTGATGATTCTGGAAATAAAATGTCAATGAATTGCGGCGTAAATCTGTCAAAAACCTGGGCGTAGATGCGTCCGGGCTTTTTCTGATGTAAAGGAAACCGGGCCGGAGTTTGGCACGGTATGGGGATGAGATCCCTAAATGGGGAAAGCGACGGGAAAGGGAAAATGAAGGAGAAATTGAGGCTTGCTGTTTTTGGCCACAAAAGGTGGTCGAGAGAGGGCGGCGTGGAGATCGTGGTAAAAGAGCTGTGCACACGGATGGCGCAGCAGGGCTGTCAGGTGACATGCTACAACAGAGCAGGCCATCATGTGAGCGGTGCGGAATATGACGATGCTGGTAAAACGGAGTACGAGGGAATCCGTCAGAAGTCTGTTCCGACCATTGAACGGCGCGGGGCTAGAGATATAATACGCGGCTGTCATAATAGGGACAAGGGTACGGCAGAGAATGAAAGGCTCCGCAACCCGAAGTTCATATTTTCTTACCCGAAGAATGAACGACTGATCTTTTTGGGTGGCAGCAATGCCATCCAGAAAGAAATCTCGACCATGAGGGTGGGGTGACAGCCAGCGGACAGGCAAGTGAGCCTATCCGCTCTTTGTGTTGGCCGAGATATTGATGAAGAAATTGAGTGGGATTGTGGGAAAGATTTATGAGTAAAAAACTTGCAATTGCAATGTTCGGACAGAAGCGATTATCGAGAGAAGGTGGAGTAGAGATCGTTGTCAAAGAGCTCTGCACCCGAATGGCACAGAATGGTTGTGACGTGACCTGTTACAACAGAGCAGGCCATCATGTGAGTGGTGCAGAATATGACGATGCTGGTAAAACGGAGTACGAGGGAATCCGTCAGAAGTCTGTTCCGACTATTGAACGGCGCGGACTTGCTGCAGTCAGCTCCTCCGCATTTGCGGCACTTTATAGTGCATTTGGAAAATACGATGTGGTGCACATCCACGCCGAAGGACCGGCGTTCTTTGCATGGCTGCCGAAGATGTTTGGGAAAAGAGTTGTTGTTACCGTCCATGGCATTGATTGGCAGCGCGAGAAATGGCAATCAGGACTTGGCTCTAAGTTTATCCACCAAGGCGAAAAAAATGCTGCGAAATATGCGGACGAGGTCATTGTTCTGAGCAAAGGAGTGCAGAAGTATTTCTTGGAGACCTATGGAAGGGAGACGCATTTTATCCCTAATGGTGTCAATCGGCCAGAGGTTCGGGAGGCAAGGCTGATCAAGGATCATTTTGGACTGGAAAAGGATTCCTACATATTGTTCCTCGGTCGTCTGGTGCCAGAAAAGGGTATTCGATATCTGGTTGAGGCCTTCAAGAATGTCAAGACGGATAAAAAACTGGTCATCGCAGGCGGCTCCAGCGATACGGATTCCTTTATGGAGGAAGTGAAAGACCTAGCGAAGGGTGACGATCGGATTCTCTTTACCGGGTTTGTACAGGGAGCAATGCTAGATGAACTATACAGCAATGCTTACATTTACACGCTGCCGTCTGATCTGGAGGGAATGCCATTAAGTCTGCTGGAGGCAATGAGCTACGGCAATTGCTGTCTGGTATCCGACATTCCAGAGTGCGCAGAGGTTGTGGAAGATAAGGCATTGATTTTCAAAAAGTCGGATGTAGAGGACTTGCAAAAAAAACTGCAAGAGGCCTGTGACCATCCAGAAATGGTTATAAGAATGAAGAATCAGGCAGCTGACTTTATCTGCGAGAAATACAACTGGGATAAAGTTGTAAAGGAAACGATGAAATTGTACAGGAGAAAATAATAGATGAGAGTATTGATAATAAATAAATTTCTATATCCAAACGGTGGATCAGAAACCTACATATTTAAGCTGGGTGAGGCGCTAGAGCAGCACGGACATGAGGTTCAGTACTTCGGTATGGAGCATGAAGGCCGCTGCGTGGGCAACCGGGTCAATGCTTATACATCTGGTATGGACTTCCACGGCGGCAGCAAACTGAGCAAGCTGACCTACCCGATCAAGACCATCTACAGCAAGGAAGCACGGGTGCAGCTGAGAAAAGTTCTGGACGACTTCAAGCCGGATGTCTGTCACCTGAATAATTTTAACTACCAGCTGACACCTTCCATCATTCTGGAAATCGTGAGGTGGCGCAAGGAGAACGGAAGAGATTGTAAGATCATCTTCACGGCACATGACTACCAGCTGGTCTGCCCGAACCACATGCTGAACAATCCGAACACCCACCAGAACTGTGAGAAGTGCCTCGGCGGCCATTTCGTGAACTGCATGAAAGGCAAGTGCATCCACGGTTCCACTGCGAAGTCGGCCATCGGCATGATGGAGGCTGAGTTCTGGAAGTGGAAGGGCACCTACAAGTACATTGACACCATGATTTGCTGCTCGGAGTTCATGAAGAGCAAAATGGACAGCAATCCGCTGTTTGCAACGAAGACTGTGGCAATGCACAACTTCATCGACAAGGTGGAGTGGAAAGAGACGGAGAAGAAGGATTACGTCCTCTACTTCGGTCGCTTCTCGGAGGAAAAGGGCATCGGCACACTTATTAAGGTCTGTAAGGAACTGCCGGATGTGCAATTCATCTTTGCCGGTACTGGCCCGCTGGAAGAGACAGTAAATGGTATTAAGAACATCAAAAACGTTGGCTTCCAGAAAGGCGAGGCACTGGAGAAGCTGATCCGTGAGGCACGGTTCTCCATTTACCCTTCTGAGTGGTATGAGAACTGCCCGTTCTCCGTGATGGAATCCCAGATGTACGGCACGCCGGTGCTGGGAGCTGAGATAGGTGGTATCCCGGAGCTGATTCAGGTTGGCAAGACCGGCGAGTTGTTTGAGAGCGGTAATGCCGAAGATCTGAAGAAGAAGATCGAGAAGCTCTGGGGTGATAAGAAGCTGTGTGAGCAGTATAGCAAGAACTGCAAGGACATCAGCTTCGATACCATTGATGAGTATTACGAGAAAATTATGAAGGTGTATCAGTAAGACTGGTATGTGAGGAGAGAATTTGTGGCTACAAAAGCGGATCGATATGAGGGAATAGATGGATTGAAGGCGTATGCCATTATTGGCATTGCGTTGATGCATGTCCTCGCAAATGGAGAATATGGAATGAGAGGATTTGTGTTTGAACGGCTTATTCCGTCTTTCACTAACCTCGTTTTCCTTTTTATGATGGTCAGCGGTTTTGGCATGTGCTGTGGCTATTACCAGAAAATTGTTGACCAGAAGATCAGCGTAGAGGATTTCTACAAGAAACGGTACATCAAAATCTGGCCGTATTTTGCACTGCTTTGTGCGTTGGATTTTGTGATTTCACCAAGCAAGGAATCCTTGTTTGAGGTTTTCGCAAACTTGACATTATGCCAAGGGCTTCTGCCGAACGCCAAGATTTCGGTCATTGGTGTGAGTTGGACACTGGCAGTCATCTTTGTGTTCTACATGCTGTTCCCGTTCTTCTGCTTTCTGATTGGAAACAAGAAGAGAGCGTGGGGGGGTGGCGGTTGCGGCACTGGTGTTTAACTGGCTGTGTAGCAATTACTTTAATGCTGGAAGAACGAACATCGTCTACGATGCGATTTACTTTATCGCTGGTGGCTTGATCTTCCTCTATCGGAAAGAGCTGGCCGAGTTCACATCGAAGCACAAGGTTATCGCTGGAGCGATTTTGTTGATTGCCACGGTTGCATATTTTGCAGTAGGCGGCAATACACTCACAATGCTGTTTTTCTGTGTGGCAGCACTGGTCTATACCCTCGGATGTAAGCGGGGGGGGGTACTGGTCAATCCAGTCGCCAAGTTCCTCGGAGGTATCAGCTTCGAGATTTACCTGTGCCACATGGTAATTTATCGTGTGCTTGAGAAGCTACACCTTGTACATCTATTTGGAAATGGCCTATTGGCATATATTTTCACAACGGTTGCAGTCATCTGCGGTTCGGTTGTGTTCTCAGTATGTGCCAAGTGGTTCTTAAATAAAATCGAAACATTCTTTAAAGAGAGAGTAAACAATAGGAGAGTTAATCATGTCTGAAGAAAAGAAATTAAATGGTACGGTCATCGTTACTTATCGCTGCAACGCTCGTTGCTCTATGTGTAACCGTTATAAAGCCCCTTCCAAGCCGGAAGAGGAAATCAGCATCGAAACCATCAAGAAACTGCCGAAGATGTATTTCACCAACATCACCGGCGGTGAGCCGTTCATCCGTACTGATCTGAAGGATATTGTGCGTGAACTGTATAAGAAGTCTGACCGTATTGTTATTTCCACGAACGGTTTCTTCACTGACCGTATCGTTGACCTGTGCAAGGAGTTCCCGCAGATCGGTATCCGTATCTCTATCGAGGGTCTGGAGCAGACCAACAACGAGATCCGTGGTTTGCAGAATGGTTACCAGCGTGGTTACGGCACGCTGAAGAAGCTGCGTGAGATGGGTATGAAGGATGTCGGCTTCGGCATGACTGTTCAGGACAAGAACGCTCCTGACCTGGTTCCTTTGTACAAGATCTCCGATGAGATGGGCATGGAGTTTGCAACTGCTTCTCTGCACAACAGCTTCTACTTTGTTGAGGCAAAGAATATCATCCACGACCGTCCGATGGTTGCCAAGAACTTCGAGAACCTGGTCAATGAACTGCTCCGCAGCAACAGCCCGAAGAAATGGTTCCGTGCATACTTCAACCACGGTCTGATCAACTATATCTACGGTCAGAAGCGCCTGCTTCCTTGCGACATGAGTTTTGACACCTTCTTCATCGATCCGTACGGCGATGTTATGCCTTGCAATGGTACCAAGGATAAGGAAGTCATGGGCAACCTGAATAATCAGACCTGGGATGAGCTGTGGAACAGCCCGGAAGCAGAGAAGGTTCGTGCAAAGGTTCGCTGCTGCGACCGTGACTGCTGGATGATTGGTTCTGTCAGCCCGGCTATGCATAAGTACATCTGGAAGCCTGCTACCTGGGTTCTGGTTCACAAGTTCAAGGCTCTGTTCACTAAACATCCGTACAGCATGTACGAGCTGAAGATCTGCCGTGACTACCGTGATGGCAAGGTCACCAAGGAAGAACTGGATAAGTGCAGCACCTGCGATATGAACTGTGTGATTAACAATGGTCTGAGTGAGGCGAGCAAGGAGCAGCTGAAGCATAAGACCGGCGAGGAAATTGTGGACGCTGATATCGCACAGCAGATGGAGACGAAGTGATGAATATTCTGTATATAGCTTATTCATGTAACCCTTTTGCTGGAAGTGAAGATAAAATTGGTTGGTGCGTTCCTTATGAAAGTTCAAAAACAAATAAAGTTTATGTGATCACAAAAGAAGAGCAACGTGAGCCAGTCGAAAAATATTTGCAGAGTCACCCACTTGAAAATATAAAGTTTTACTATGTTGACATCCCAAATTTTTACAAGAAAATCTTCAAGGGATTCATGTATTCCGGAAGACTTAATGTGTGGAATAGACGGGTGCTTCCTCTTGCAAAAAAGATTTGTGAGGACAAAAAAATTGATGTTATTCACCAAATTACACCGATTGAATTCCGTGCTATCGGAGACTATGGAAAGATAGCAAATATCAAATTCGTCTGTGGGCCACTTGGCGGAGGAGAGTCTTTGCCTAATGGGTTAAAAGATTACGCAAAGGGACATGAAATCATTGAGGTCGTTCGTTCAGGGATAAATCGTTGGTATCGTTTTAAGCTGAGAATCACAGGCAAACTAAATCGTTGCGATTATATTATGTTTGCAAATAAAGAGACTCAAGAATTCCTCGTGGGGGGGGGCAGAACTAAACTGTCCATATGAATTAGTCTTTGATAATGGATTAAGACCGGACGAATTAAGTGAACTGGACAGAAAAGGAAAAATTGAATGAAGAATTACAATGTAAGTGACGAGCCAGTGACTGAGGTTGCGGTAGATATAAATGATATTAAAGATACTTGCAAAGAAAAGAGCAGAAATGAAGAATGCATTTTTCTGGTTGCAGGAAGAATGATTTATCGAAAGGGCTTGGATTTCCTTTTTGATGCATTGATGAGAATTCCACAGGAAACTAGATATCAGGTTAGGGTTATAGGCGATGGCCCGGAACTTGAGCATCTACGTAAACGCTGTAAGGAAGACCTGAACTTGTCTGAGCATGTGCACTGCATGGGTTCTATTCCCTATATGGAAATGGAAAAGGAATATGCAGGTGCAAATGTTTTTATTATGCCAAGTATTCGAGAGACAACAGGCACAGTCTTACTGGAGGCAATGTCAAAAGGTATTCCGGTTATTACCATTAATAAGTTTGGCGGAGCAACTCTTTTTGATAAAGACACGGGTTGGCTTTATGAAGGAAACTCGAAAGAAGAATACGTTGAGAATTTGAAAAAGGCAATTCTTGAATGTATTGCTAATCCTGATGAAGTAACAAGACGTGGAAAAAACGCACGAAAGAAAGCAGAAAAGTATACTTGGCAGGAAAAAAATAAGAAGTATCAGGCAATATATGAGGAACTGCTGAGAGGTTAGATAATATAATGACCAATATATTGTTGGGTCATTTATTGAATAAGAGAGCAAAATATGAGGAAAATATTATTTGTAATGCCAGCATTGTATGGTGGTGGAGCGGAAAAAAGTCTTGTGAATTTATTAAATCTTATTGACTATAAAAAGTATGCTGTCGATTTGTTGTTATTTAAACAAGAAGGTCTGTTTTTGACTCAAATTCCCAAGGAGGTACGATTGTTACCGCTTACGTCCTCACTACGGTATGCCTATAAAATTGATATGGGCATGTTTGGTTCTCTTTCGGGGTTTAAAACAGGAATGCTTAGGCTGATGGGTACAGTGGTATGTAAAGTGCTTTATAAGGAAAAGGCAGGACAGCAAAGATGGATGAAATGTTATAAACACTGCTTACCAAATCTGGAAGGAAAGTATGATATTGCTGTTGGATTCTTGGAGGGAGAAGCATCATATTATGTTATAGATAAGGTTAATGCGGAGAAAAAAATACTTTGGATTCATAACGATTTCAATGAAATAAAAAAGAATGAAGATGCAAAGATTTATGAGAATTATTTTCAAAAGGCAGACAGTGTTGTAAGTATTTCTGATAAATGCGTGCAGATATTAAAACAGAATTACCCTAACCTGATAAACAAATTTTATTGTTTACCTAATTTAACATCAAGCACCTTGTTAAAAAAAATGTCGGAAGAGTTCGCAGTATCAGAGTATGAAAATAATAAGTTCAATATTTTGTCAATAGGTCGTTTGACAAGGCAAAAAGGCTATGATATTGCGATTGATGCGTTAAAAATCTTGAAGGAAAAGTATTCAGATATTCATTGGTGGATTATAGGTGCAGGGGAACTGGAAGAGCAACTCAAGAAACAGGTAAAAGATAATGAGCTAGAGGAGTATATTACATTTTTAGGATTAAAAGCTAACCCATATCCGTATATTAGAGGTTGCGATTTATTAGTACAGCCTTCCAGATGGGAAGGAAAATCAGTTGTTTTGGATGAAGCAAAAATACTGGCAAAACCAATACTTGCAACTAATTATTCTACAATCAAGGATCAGTTAAGGGATAAGAAAGAAGGACTGATTACTGATATAAGTCCTAATGCAATAGCAGAAGGAATAGCTAAACTTAGAGAGAATCCTCAATTGTATAATTCCATTCAGCATTATCTTGATGCACATGAGTACGGAAATGAAAAGGAAATTTTACAGTATTATGAATTACTGGATAAACAAAGTGACTAGTTACAGATAAAAATATAAAAAGAGGGACCATAGTATGAGGGTTTTGTTTGTATCAAAAAGCATTCATGATGTATCAGGTGCAGGCGTAGGATCAAGAATGCATTTGAATGTATTGAAAAAGTTAGTTGGAAAAGAAAATGTATATGTAGTAGATGTTGGGGTATCGGAGACTGCACGAAAAGAAGAAAAATATATTGCGTATGGAAAATATCACAATAAATTAGATCGACTACATAGATGCTTAGAAGGAAATACGTATTTATTCAGTAATAAAATTATAAATGATATATGCCAATTGATAAAAAGTGAAGGAATTTCCTTTGTTTTCGTGGACGATTCTTATTTTGGAAATTTAGTGAAAACCGTAAAAAAAGAGTGCGATGCAGTAACAGTGGTCACTTTTTTTCATGATATTAAAGCCTCACTATTTCGAATTTGGATGAAAACTGAACCCTGGTACGGTAAAATTGACCTTAGAATTGGGATTGCACAGGAAAAAATTAGTACGACATATACAGATGCAAATATTGTTTTAAATCAAAATGAAAATAGGTTATTAAGAAACTATTATAATGTGAATACAGATTATTATTTTCCAGTTTGTGTATCTAAGGAAAATATAAAGCAGATAGCAGAAAATCCATTTTGTGGAAATAAAAGGCATATTTTATTTGTTGGAACATATTATTTGCCAAACATCCAGGGCTTACATTGGTTTTGTGATACGGTATTTGATAATGTCAAAGAGAATTATGATATATGGGTAATCGGAAAAGGATTAGAAAAAGTACGAGATGAGTTTGATGACGATGATATCCATGTGATTGGGTTTGTTGACAGTTTATCAGAATACTATAGCTACGCAGATATGGTAATAGCACCCTTAACAGATGGTGGAGGTATGAAAATAAAAACTGCAGAGGCAATCTCCTATGGAAAGATGTTTTTAGGGTCTTCAGAAAGCCTATATGGATACTGGGAGGAAATTCCCGATGATTTGAAAGGTAAAGTTGTGTTTAAATGTGATACAGCGGAAGAATATCTGAATGCTTTCAACAAGATAGATGAGAAGCCAATCTGTAAGAAAAATGAGGAACTGATCACGCTTTATGATCGACTTTATTCTGAAAATGCAGCTTATAATATCATGAAAGATATTGTCGAAAAAACAACAGGAGTAAAACTATGATTATCACAAAAACACCATTCCGTATGTCTTTTTTTGGCGGCGGAACAGATATGGAAAGTTTTTTTAGAGAAAACGGTGGAGCTGTTTTATCTACCACATTTGACAAATATTGTTATGTAAATGTACGCCATTTACCAAGGTTTTTTGACTATTCTACAGAGTTATCTTATTCAAAGACGGAGCGCGTGACAAACATTGACGATATTCAGCACCCTGCAATCCGCAACGCAATGAAAATGTTAGATATGCATGAGATTCGTCTTACATATGAAGCAGACCTTCCGGCACGATCTGGCTTAGGAACATCAAGTTCCTTTGCAGTTGGAATGTTAAATGCTTTTTATGCTTTGAAGGGCAAGTACGCAGACAAGAAGAAACTGGCAGATGAAGCAATTTATTTGGAACGGAATCTTTGCCAGGAAGCTGGTGGTTGGCAGGATCAAATTGCTGCAGCTTTCGGTGGGTTCAATCGTATCAACTTTAATGCAGACGGATATGAAGTTCTGCCTGTTATTATTTCACCAGAAAAAAAGAAGCAGCTTAATCAGAATTTAATGATGTTCTTTACTGGGTTTACCCGTTTTTCTTCTGATGTGCAGAAAGCAAATGCAGCAGGAAAACAAGATAAGACTGCTCAGTTGAAAGAGATGCTTGCTCTAGTTGATGATGCTGAACGTGTTTTGACGGATAAGAATGCGGATCTTGATGATTTTGGCAGAATGCTGGATCACACCTGGAGACTAAAGCGTCAAACTGGATCGGCTGTTTCGACGAACAGTATTGATGATTTGTATGCCAAAGGCGTGGCTGCTGGTGCGTTGGGTGGAAAACTTCTCGGCGCCGGCGGTGGTGGATTCCTCGTATTCTATGTTCAGCCTGAACGTCAGGATGCGGTGCGTTGGGCGATGCGTGACCTGATGCATATTCCGTTTGCGTTTGAAGATGGCGGTACGAGGGTAATCCATTATACGCCGGAGACATATATTCCGAAGGAGTAAGAATGAAAAGATTAAGAGTTTTACAGATATTGAATTTCTGGCGCTTAATACCAGCCTACATGTGTATTTATATGGCACCAAAAGAAGTAAAGAATATAGTGATAGAGGAATTGTATCATTGGAAGAAATGTGATAAGAGAAATGAAGTTTCTAGATTTGATATTTTTTCTGGCTTAATGTTGGAACGGAAAGAGTATCGTTCGTTGCTACAGTATCGATTCAATCGGGGGGGCAAAACTTCTGCTGAAGGTATTGTTTCCTGGGATGGAAACGCTTTATATTAATACACCTGAGATTGGTCCTAGACTGTTTATTCAGCATGGATTTGCAACAAACATTAGCGCAAAAAAAATTGGGAGTGATTGCTGGATTAACCAGCAGGTTACAATAGGGTATACATTTGCACCGGAGCCCCCAATCATTGGAAATGGCGTGAGAATATCAGCGGGTGCAAAAGTACTTGGTCAAATTGAAATTGGAGACAATGCGATTATTGCTGCAAATGCAGCAGTAGTAAAGGATGTCGGAGAAAACGAAGTAGTTGGTGGTGTCCCAGCAAAAACCATTGGTGAAAATGTGAAACATAAATTGTATTTTGGTGAGAACGAAGGCGTTCTGAAATGATGCTTTATGGTGGTACATGAGTAATCTACTATACACCGGAAACCTACGAACCAAAGAACTAATTTTGAGTGAGGA
Organism: uncultured Faecalibacterium sp.; assembly: GCF_900066275.1. Taxonomy (NCBI): domain Bacteria; kingdom Bacillati; phylum Bacillota; class Clostridia; order Eubacteriales; family Oscillospiraceae; genus Faecalibacterium; species uncultured Faecalibacterium sp. The sequence continues at coordinate 99,172 of NZ_FMFG01000003.1, forward strand.
ATGAAGAGATGAAAGTAGTAATAATGGCAGGAGGCAAGGGAACGCGTATTTCTTCAGTTGCCAGTGATATCCCGAAGCCTATGATTAAAATTGAAGGGAAACCAGTACTGGAACATGAGCTGGAGTGTCTGCGTGACCAAGGGTTTACTGACATTATTATTACGGTGAGTCATCTTGGTAATATTATTATGGACTATTTTGGGGATGGATCTGGTACATCCCCTGTGACGGGAAAACCGTTTGGCGTACATATTGAGTACTATTTTGAAAAAGAACCGTTAGGCAACGCAGGTGCCTTGTTCAAAATTAAAGATAATCTGACATCTGATTTTCTACTTTTAAATGCAGATGCAGTGTTTGATGTTGATTTTAATCGTTTTGTTGGCTTCCATCAGGAACATGGTGGAATGGTTACACTTTTTACCCACCCGAATAGCCATCCATATGATAGCGGGTTAATCATTGCAGATAAAAATGGAGAGGTAGAAAAGTGGCTTGCAAAAGAAGACGAGCGGCCGCAGTATTACAGAAACCGAGTGAATGCAGGATTGCATGTTATCAGCCCGAAAGTGCTGGAACTGGTTGATATTGATGCGGATTCAATAGGCAAGATCGGTGCAAACGGTAAACCGGTAAAAGTTGATTTGGATCGGCAGTTATTAAAACCTTTAGCCGGAACAGGAAAGATGTTCTGTTATGACAGCCCAGAATATGTGAAAGATATGGGTACCCCGGAACGGTATTACTCCGTATGCGCGGATTATAAAGAAGGAAGAGTATCCGGGAAAAATCTAAAAAATAAGCAAAAAGCAGTATTTCTTGATAGAGATGGAACTATTAATAAATATGTTGGTTTTCTTCGAAATATAGATGATTTTGAACTGATAGATGGTGTGGCTGAGGCAGTTCGTAAAATCAATGAATCTGGCTATCTTGCAGTTGTTGTAACGAATCAGCCGGTAATTGCTCGCGGTGAAGTGTCTTTTGAAGAGCTGGAAGAAATTCACAATAAGATGGAGACACTTCTTGGAAAAGAAGGAGCATATTTGGATGCCATTTACTATTGCCCTCATCATCCTCATAAGGGATACGAAGGGGAGAGACCAGAGCTAAAAATTGATTGTACTTGTCGCAAACCGAAGCCTGGTATGCTGTTGAAGGCGGCAGAAGATTTCAATATCGATCTTTCACAGTCGTGGATGGTTGGTGATGGAGAAAACGATATCAAAGCCGGTTATAATGCAGGATGCAGAACAGCTTTGATTGGTCGTGAATCTTATGGTCAGACAGTGACAATACCGACATTAAAAGAGTTTGTAGAACAGTGTCTGAAATAAAAGAAAGGGTATCGAAATGAGTGAGTTGGAAAAAAGATTGATGAAGCATATTGATTTATTAGTGGAACGGTACCCTTCACTTGAATCAGAAAAGAACAGTATTATTTCTGCATATCTGCTTTTGGAAGAGTGCTATGTAAATGGTGGAAAGCTGCTTGTGGCAGGTAATGGAGGTTCGGCAGCAGATGCAGAGCATATTGTCGGTGAACTAATGAAAGGCTTTAAAATGCCGAGAAAGCCCAGAGCTGATTTTGCGGAAAAGCTTATGGCAGAAAATCAGGAATTAGGAACTGTTCTGGCAGAGAATTTACAAGGAGCACTTCCGGCAATTGCTTTGGATGGACACCCGGCATTATCTACGGCATATATGAATGACTGCGAGCCGTTGCTTTGCTTTGCACAGCAGGTTAATGGTTACGGTAAAGCGGGGGATGTGTTTCTTGGCATTTCTACAAGTGGAAACAGTAAAAATGTTTTGTATGCGGCAACGACTGCCCATGCCAAAGGAATGAAGGTCATTGGCTTGACTGGCGCAAAGAGTAGCAAATTGGAACAGATGAGCGACGTTTGCATCAAAGTGCCGCAGACAGAAACTTATATGATTCAGGAATTTCATCTTCCAGTGTATCACTGCTTGTGCTTGATGCTGGAGGATAGATTTTTTGGTGAATGCTGATGAAGGAACGGATTAAGGATAAGCAGCCAAGTGTTGCAATTATCATTGTTAATTATAACGGAGCTGAAGATACGATAGAGTGTGTAAAGAGCTTGAATAAAATTAATTATGATAATTATAAAATATTTGTAATAGAAAATGGTTCGAGCAAAAAGCCTACGAAAGAGCAAATTGATTATTTGAAAGGACAGACAGTATATATTGAGTCAGCTGAAAACTTAGGATTTTCGGGTGGAAATAATATTGGGATCAGAAAGGCAATAGAAAATGAGTTCGACTATGTGTTGTTGCTGAACAATGACACGACAGTTGAACCTGATTTTTTGAGTATTCTTATTGATGCAGCGACTAAAAAAAACAATGTTGGCATTGTAGGTGGTAAAATAGCTTTTTATAGCAAGCCAAGCCATTTGTGGTACGGCGGTGGACATATGGATGAAAAGTTTGGTGGCGGCGCGCATGAAAGATGGAATGACCTGAATCCAGAAGATACAGGTGAAATTCGAGAGGTGACATTTATTACTGGATGTCTGATGCTGATTCCAACCGAGGTAGTGAAAAAAGTTGGATTGCTTTCAGAAGAGTATTTCCTTTATGCAGAAGATACGGATTTTTGCTATAAAGTGCTTGAAGCAGGATATAAACTCTGGTTTTGCGAAAATACCTTGATCTATCATAAGGTAAGTGCATCTACCGGAGCAACCAGTGCAATGACTCAATATTATATGGTGAGAAATGTATTGTATTTGACAAAAAAATATAGAACGGATTATCACAAAGTGAATGCAAGGTTTACTTATCAAACCATGAAAGATGTTATTCGAGGAAGAAAACAGTTTGCTCCAGTCAGATGTGCATATCGAGATTACCTGAAAGGAAATATGGGAAAATGGGGAATATAAGAGAAAGTGCCAGGAAATACACACTTAAAGTATTAACTAAAATATTTAGAAAGCCGTACAACGATTTAACAGAAGGATTTGTTGAGTTGAGAGATCAGCAAGCCAATGATTATGTAAGAGACCAGATTCATCAAGCAAAAAATGGTTTGATGGTTTCTAAATGGGGTACGACGGAACTTGGTACTGTATGTTCTTTATTGTCAGATGATTTGCACATTCCTTTGAAAGATATTTACGAAGGAAAAGTTAGTTACGATAGAACTGGAAGCGTAGCATGGCTTGTTAATAATTCGGGCTTTTTTCCAAACTCACTTCCAGCAGGTGAAAAGTTTGCACATCTGGCACTTGAGGATGCACGTGAAATAGATATTCTTGGCTCTTATGCAAAGTTGGAATATTATGTTAGGAACTATACAGAAAAAGCAAGAAAAATCAATTTGAACGGTTATTATGCGCCGTTCCTTTGGGAAAATCCATGGACGAAAGAGCTTAAAGGAAAAAAGGTATTGGTAGTTCATCCTTTTGCGGAAACAATAAAAAAGCAGTATGATAAGAGAGAGCATCTATTCGAGAATCCGGATGTTCTGCCTGAGTTTAAAAAATTGACTGTGATTAAAGCAGTTCAAAGCATTGCTGGAAATAGTAGTGAAACAGGGTTCAAGGATTGGTTTGAAGCTCTTGATTTTATGAAAAATCAGATGGATCAGTCAGATTATGAAATTGCATTGATTGGCTGTGGTGCATATGGAATGTCATTAGCTGCACATGCAAAGCGTCATGGGAAAATTGCAATTCATATGGCAGGATGGACACAGATGCTTTTTGGTATTTACGGAAATCGTTGGATTAAAGATCAACCAGAATTTAAAAAGTACATAAACGAGTATTGGACTCGTCCTAGTATCGATGAACGGCCTAAAAATGTTGAAAAAGTTGAGGGAGGATGTTACTGGTAAAAATGAATCGAAATAAAGCATTAGCATTGAATAGTGTGGCTTCCCTGCTTCAGCAGATAGTTGCTCTTGTTTGCGGTTTGATTGTACCGCGTTTAATATTATCTACCTTTGGCTCAGCTGCAAATGGAACTGTTGCATCGATTAGCCAGTTTATTAGCATCACATCCTTGATTCAGGGGGGTGTAACTGGTGCAACGAGAGTTGCTTTCTATGGACCTGTAGCAACGGGTGATATGAAAAAAGCCAGTGTAGTATATAAAACAAGTCAATCGTTTTATACGAAGTTTGCGTTGGCGCTCACTGGCTATGTTGCGGTTTTAGCCGTAGTTTACCCGAAGTTTGTGGATACACCGTTCGGTTACATAGACGCTCTTTTGCTGGTGTTGGTTCTGGGAATGAATGCGATTTTTGAAAGCATGTTTGGCATTCCCAGTCAGCTGTTAATGTTTGCGGACCAAAAAGCATATTTTAATACTTTCCTTCAAATTTTTTGCACCATTGGAAATGCTTTTGTCAGTGTCATTTTAATCAAACTAGGTTGTTCGCTGCTTGTTGTCAAATTTGTAGCGGCATTGATTTTTATCCTAAGACCAATCATTTTGAATGTATATGTGCGTAGCCATTACGCAATTGATACAAGTGTAGAAAAAGATAAGAGTGTCCTTTCGCAAAGTAATGCTGCGCTTGCCAAGAGTATTGCATTTTATGTTCATAGCAGTACAGATAATCTTGTGATTACAGCTTGTCTGAACGTAATGTGGGTGTCAGTGTATTCGGTGCATCGGTATGTTGTCAGTAGCATATCGAATCTTGTTGCCGCTATTCTGGGCAACACGGAAGCTCTTTTTGGTCAGATGATTGCAAGAGATGAGCAAGATGCAATTAAGCATGATGTCCCTATGTATGATCTTATGTCAAAGATGCTGTCTACGGTATTCTTCTTCACATGTATCATCTTGATTACGCCATTCGTAAGTCTTTATACAGGTGGAATTAGTGATATAGATTACTACCAGCCTCTTTTTGCAACGCTGCTTTGCCTTGCAGAATATGTTTACTGTACTAGCTTGACCTATAACAATATGATTATGGCAGCTGGTCATATTAAACAGACACAGTGGATCTCTGTAACGGAGGCAATTATTAATATTGTCCTTTCATTAATACTTGTGAAATGGATTGGTATTATTGGTGTGGCATTAGGAACATTGATTGCATTTGCGTTTAATACAGTTGCTAATATTGTTTATATGAAAAAGTATATTTTTGATATGTCACTCGGGTGGATTATTAAGGTATATCTGGCAAATCTGGTGGCTGGTGTTCTAGCTATGTGTTTGTTTGGAAACATTGTAAATGCACATATAACTGGTTTTATATCCTTTTTTATTTGGGCGGCGGTTGTTTTTGCGGGGGTTTGCTTGATAGATGTTGTACTCAATTACTTTTTCTTCAAAAATGAGACAAAAACTGTCCTGTATAAAATCGGAAAAAAATTTGCAAGGTAAGAATAAGGACTGATAGTGGGAGGACAGAAAATTGAAAATTCGCAAAAATATAATATGGTGTGTGACGTGGATTGTTCTGCTGCTTCAGTTGGATATCCTCGGAGGAGTTATTCCATTTCTGGATGATTCAATAGCATGGAAGATAGAGATGCTGCTTGTTCTATTTGACAGTATCTATGCAATACTTATCCTAAGCAAAAATGGGCTACTGTCAAAATATAAAGCACTAAATGCGTATATTATAATTTATACAGCTTGCTTATTTGGCATCAGTTTCTTTACAGTGCATGAGGGAGTGGCAAGTGTTAATCACACTATCATGTATGCGCGTTATTATTTTTCGACCTTTTTAGTTTATCCATTACTATATCTTGAGCAAAGATATGGAACTGAAAAATCTTTTATGGAAAGTTGGCTACCGGTAGCAGGAATTGCATTATGCTTACGAATGTTAAATTGTTTGGTGTATGATGTCACAGGAACTGCACTTTTTCCGACTCTTATTGCGGGACAGATTCGAGGCGGACATAGTACGAGTATTTGTGGCGCAATAGAAAATATATATTTGATTTATTCTTTTTATTTACTATTAAAATGTGGGAAGGGATTGACAAAAACTAAAACTAAATATCTGATTTATGTGGTTATCGGTTTAGTGTATTCAATCCGATTTGTTGGTTCAAGAATCATGATAATGTCGTTAATAGCGTCTATGGCTGTCTTATGGTATGGAAAGCAAAAGCAAGGCGCAAAAAAGATGCTTGCTTTTTCAATTGGTGTAATTGCAATTGCGGTATTTATGCAGACACCATTTTACGAAGATTTATTACAAACCATAAAGGGCGCTTCTTCATCTGCCAATGATATATATAATGGAAATACGATGTCGGTAAGATTATATTCTCTTGAAACACTTAGAAGAAACTGGAATGGAAAGCCAATGGGGTTGGCTTTCTACGGAACATCGGCATTTAAACATTATTTTGTAATCGGCTCAAATGATGATCTTGGATACTTAGGGAATTGGTATACAATGGGATGGTACTGTGTTCCAATAATTGTATTGCTGATTATTGGATATCTGTATACTTCTATTCGAAATTTTGGAAAAAATAATGCAGAGATTATTTATTCCATGATTATTTATTTACTGATCACTGGTGTGAGTCTTAGTTTCTTAGATATTGCAAGAATTGATGTCGTTCCGTTCTTATTGCTTTTTCTTCAAACTTGGAAATGGGATGGGGACAATCTGGAGGAATTAGGGTATGACGGTTGATGCAAGAAAGGAACGAAACCACTATTTCGATTTGCTGAAATATCTGTTATTTATATTTGTGGTTTTGATACATAATCCATTGCCTGAGAATTTATGGGGGGGTATGGACAGCGATTGCTCGCTGTACAGTTCCTACTTATTTTGCTATTTCAGGTTATTTCAACAAGGAAGCAGGAAAAAAGCAGCTTGAAAAGGGCATAAACTTTTTGAGAATCTTTCTTGTATTGAATCTGGTGTGGTTTGGAATTTATACGTTGATTTCTTATAGTCCATACAAAGAGCTTGCAAGATGGGCAAAGCTTGATGTGAATTCTAAGAACATATTGAAATGCTTATTGTTTGGAAGTGCTTTTGGAAACGAATACCTTTGGTATCTTCATGCGATTGGTATGGTTTATGTCGTAGTTTACTTTGCAGCCAAATCCCAATTAGATAAGATCATCCATAGATGTTTTCCGTGTTTAGTAATACTCTATTGGATTATGAGTGAGGGTACATTACTTGCATTCGGAAAAAGCGTTCAACCCTTCATGTATCGAAATTGGCTCGTTGAGGGCGTTGGATTTTATTATATGGGTAAATGGATACGAAAGCATGAATGCCAGCGGAAGACTCTTTCCATAGGGATACTTATAATTGGAAGCATAGTTACGACTGCTGAATACCGTATCTGCGGGAGATTGGAGTTTTATTTTGGCAACCTACCTATGGTGTATGGGATGCTTGCATTAGGAAAAACTGTTCATATTAAAGATAATATTCTCTCAATGATTGGAAGCAAACATAGTTTACATTTATATCTGTATTCTCCGTTTGTTGCATGTGTATTTTCGCTTCTTCAGATGATTTTGTTTCAGACAACCAGACATCAGGAAGTTATTACAGTAGTGGTTGTTTTAGGAACGACTTGGCTTGTCATGCAGGGGTGGTTCATAAGGGCAATAGAGAAACTTAAAATAGCATAAGAAAGCGAGAGTAGAAATGATAAATAATAAAAGTGATTTGATTGAATATTTGAATGAAGATAAACGTATCATGAATACCGACAGAAAAAACCGTCTTTACATCAGGTGTGCTGGAAATATTTGATTCTATTGCGTAAAGCTGAGTACTATACAAATGTGTGTGTGGGGGGCAATCATCCTTATTGTCCTGTGGCATTTAAATTCGGTTTTTTCAAACTGTTTGCCTGCATTTGGTGATCGGGGCGTAGAGTTCTTTTTTCTTATATCAGGGTTGCTGATAGGAATAAAATATTATGATTCGAATAAGATGAAAACTCTGGGTCAAACAGCAAAATATGCTGTGGAGAAAGAGAAAAAAGTTGTTCTAAGAGCAATACCTTTTGGGCAGCTTAAAGCAAATCAAATAATGATGTGGGAGGAATGAGATATGCAATTATTGAGTGTTATTGTCCCTGTTTATAACGTTGAAAAGTTTATAAACGACTGTATTGATTCGATTTTAGGACAAAGCTATAAAAATATTGAATTGATTTTAGTCGATGATGGCTCAACCGATTCATCCGGTGAAATATGTGATAAATATTGCAGTGTTGATAAAAGAGTAAAAGTAATCCACCAGAATAATAAAGGCTGCTCAGCAGCAAGAAATGCCGGAATAGCTAACGCAAAAGGAAATTTGATTGCTTTTATGGATGCGGATGATTTAATTGATCAAGATATGTATGAGGTGCTAATCAAGAATCTTGACATGACAAACTCAGATGTATCAGCGTGTTCTTATGTAAAGGAGTACAATCTTGATAGAGGTAAAATTATTGGATTGCATAAAATAATACCAGACCCGATTGTCTTTATAGGGAAAAGTGCGATATATGAAAGCGTAACACGTAATGAAAAGTCAGTAGAAGGATATCTTTGGAACAAGGTTTGGAAAAGGGAAGTAATTGGAAATCATTTGTTCCGTGAAGATATTGTAATGTGTGAGGATTCCATTTTTTCGTGGGAGGTTCTAAAATCTGTAAACAGAGTTTGCTACTGCGATTTGCCAATGTATCATTATAGAATTCTTACTACAAGTGCAACAAGGAATTCATCTCTTGAAAAAATGAGTGGGGCGTTAGTATCTTATGAATTGATGCTGGATGATGCGTCACTGCTACCAAAAGATGTGGTGAAAAATTTAGCGATACAATATCTTGGATGGAATTATACAATTTTTCAGCATATGATAAGAGAAAAAGAACGAACCTCCTCTCTTTATGAAAAAGTTAAATCAAACTGTGTCTGTTATCAGGAGTATAGTTGCTACTTAGGACTAGCAGATAGAATAGGAATCAATGCTATAGCAAAACATAATTATACTTGTGCGAAACTTTCAGTGCAAGCCGTTGGAATTATGCAATTAATAAAAAAGAAGATATGCAGAATTGTGAAAAAACAAGTATGATTCTAATATGGTTTTTGCATGAATGTTTGATTGATGAATTTACGGTGAGAAAATCGAGAATAAGGTTATTATCGATGTTATTATAATGAACATATTGTAGGCATAATGAAAGGAATACATAATGATGTCTCATACAATTAACTCTGGGGGGCAAGAAACAGAAATGTTGATTGCTTTAAAATATTTCTAATGGTTTTGATTGTTACTCATCATGGAATAGTGCATGGACTTGGGCTTAAGAACAAAGTTGACGTAACAACGAGTGGACGATTTGAATTGATTGTTTTTTTTTTTACCATTATGTTTTTTAGAATCAATAGGTGTTTGTTGGAAATTGTTTTTTATTCTTTTGTATGCTACTCTGCTAAGTTTGACTTGTATGGGAATTGATAGTATTCGTAAAAAAATATATGATTGCGTAAAAATGTATTTGGATGTATTGAGGGCGCAAAGCGTCAAGCATTGTTAGACTATCGAGCTTTTATTAACAGAGAAATATGAAAAAACCTGGAGGAAAAAGAGAGATGAAAACAACATTACTTATTATGGCAGCCGGTATTGGCAGTCGCTTCGGAACAGGAATCAAGCAGTTAGAGCCGGTGGATGATGCTGGACATATTATCATGGACTACTCGATCCATGATGCAATCGAGGCAGGTTTCAATCATGTAGTATTTATTATCCGCAAGGATATCGAAAAGGAATTCAAAGAGGTCATCGGTGATCGCATTGCCTCCATTTGCTCTTCTCATAATGTAACTGTTGACTATGCTTTCCAGGATATTAACGATATTCCGGGTACTCTGCCGGAAGGTCGTACAAAACCTTGGGGAACCGGTCAGGCTGTGCTTGCTGCAAAGAAGGTTCTTGATACACCGTTCATTGTGATCAATGCAGATGATTACTATGGCAAGGAAGGCTTCAAGGCCGTCCATGAGTATCTGGTGAATGGCGGAAAGTCCTGCATGGCGGGTTTTGTGCTGAAGAACACGCTGTCTGATAACGGTGGCGTGACTCGTGGCATCTGCAAGATGGATGAGCAGAACAACCTGACCGAGGTTGTGGAAACCAAGAATATTGTAAAAACTGCAACTGGGGCAGAAGCAGACGGCATGGCTGTGGATGTGAATTCTCTGGTATCCATGAATATGTGGGGCCTGACTCCAGAGTTCTTGGATGTGCTGGAGGAAGGTTTCAAAAAATTCTTCGAGAAAGAGGTTCCGGGCAATCCTCTGAAGGCGGAGTATTGGATTCCTATCTTCATCGGTGAACTGTTGGAACAGGGAAAAATGTCCGTAAAGGTTCTGAGAACCAATGACACTTGGTATGGTATGACATATCATGAGGATGTCGCAGCCGTAAAGGACAGCTTCAAGAAGATGCTGGAAAACGGCGTGTACAAGGCTGACCTGTTCAGTGATTTCTAAACAATGATGAAAGAAACTATTGATTTATTCGGGAAGATCCTCACAAACATCATGACTGTGCTATATGAGCCGTTTGGCTTTTCGCTTCTTCTTTCCTTTTTGGCCATGTTTTTCTATCTGTATGCGTATGAGCCTACCGCAGCAGGCAAAGGATGGAAGAGCGCCATAGTGACTTGGTATCAGAAATTTAAAGAGAGCGTGTTCTTTCGGAAGATGTTCTTACTAGTTTTCGTGACATCGATGATCTTGTTCCGAACGCTACTGAATCGGAACCTGTGGCTAAATCCTCTGTCAAATGTCATGGGTGGCTGGGGCATCTGGGAGACCATGAACGGTGAGCAGAAACTTACAACTGAGTGCATTGAGAACGTGATCATGATGGTGCCGTTCACCAGCATGGTTATATGGACATTTCAAGAGAAAGTGGGCAGTAGCTGGAAGAAGATACTGTGGTATAGCGGAAAGATAGCGTTCATTTTTTCGATAAGCATTGAGATGCTACAGCTGTTTTTAAGGCTCGGTACATTCCAACTGTCTGATTTGTTCTATAACACAGTCGGTGGAGTGGTAGGCGGTTTAGTGTACTACGGAATCGTGAAGGCAAGAAAGCATCTGTAAAACTGGATGAAATTGTGATATACTGGGAGCGGTAGCTTCCATGCTGCTCTGATAATCACACACCTCTTCGTGGTGAGCAGCAGGCAACGATTTATGATCGGCTGAGATGTGATGAACTATAATAAGATGATGAAGGAGCAAGAGCTATGGATGCTAAAGAGTATAATAATATTATGGAACGTTTGGACTTTATTGAGTTCCGTCAGCAATTGCTTTTTGATAACGATGATGTGAGCCGTAGTATTTTTGAGTACGGTTTAACCAGAGAACAGTACAAAAGAATCATGGCTCTTATGCAAGATTACAGAGAACGCATTGAGCGAGGAGAAAAGTGTGATCATAGGGGGTTTGAACAGGCAATGTATGAAATTGTTCCAGACCATAGAGGCGATTATCACATGTGTGAGGAACTTGCAAAAGGATTCAGAGACGAGAATAGATGGGAAGAGGTTTTTGATAATTTATATGGAGAAATGCCCAAGTATTCTTATTTAAAGTCAAAAGAAGAGTAAAATTATGTGGAGTGCTGTTGGAAATTTAGCAAGTATTGTCACGATTGTTGGATTTGTAATTACGATTTGGCAATTATTTGCATTAAAAAAATCAGTGAAAAAATCTGAACAAGCCATACGAGAAGTACTTGATGATAAAGAGTATGAAAAACTAAAACATATTTTAGAAGTCACGGAAAATCAGCTCAAAGAAGTCAGTAGTTTATTGATCAAAGTAGATAAACAAGGAGTTAACCAAAAATCAATAAGAGAACGCTGTGTTAATGTTTGCAGCGAACTTAATAAGTGTTATATTTCATTACCAAGTGGAGATAGCTATAGTAATATTAAGAATCAGTTTCTGGAAGCAAGAAATTATATGGAATCTTTTATTGAACTAAATAGTAAATCAGAAATGAAGGAGGCACGAGCATTTCTTGAAAATGCAATGGAAGGAATAAAGAAAGCCGAAGAAAAATTTGCGGAGAAAAAAGTTCAAGCGGCTACACATAGAAATTGATTCTGATTGCATAGGCTGTAGTCATATTGCCCGTACTCCAACACAGTGCTATACTTAAACAACTAAAAAAGGAAAGAGGTTATCACCTATGCCCAGAACTAAAGGTAGCAAGAATAGACCCAAAACTGTGACTGCTGATTTTGCGACACAGATTGCAGAAAAGCAGTCCGCAAAGGAAGCACTCACAGCTGAGATTGCATCCATCACCGCGAACATTGACACTTTAAAGTCTGATCTGAAAGCAAAAAAGACTGCTTTGAAGAAGGCCGAAAAGGAAGTAGCAACCCTGGAAGCAAAGAAGGCAAAGGCAGATGCTAAGGCAGCTGAAGAAGCTAAAAAGGCTGAAGCAGAGGCTGTGCTGAAGAAGCTGCTGGCAAACGGTATGAGTGCAGATGAGATCCTTGAAAAGCTGAAATAAACAAGAATCCAAGAAAAAAATAAATGCCGTGTGGACAAACTGAACTCCAGGAGTTCACACGGTATATTTTGAAGATCATTATATAGTTTATAACGAAAATAAAAGAAGAACAAAATTAAAAGAAACGGGGCGGAGAAAATATGAACTTATCTAAAATACACCACATTGCAATCATTGTATCTGATTACGAAGCAGCTAAGGATTTTTATGTGAACAAGTTGGGATTCTCTATCATCAGAGAAAACTACCGCCCGGAGCGCAAGGACTGGAAGCTGGATCTGCGTGTCAATGAACACACAGAGCTTGAGATTTTCGCTGAGGAAAATCCTCCGAAGCGTTTGAACCGACCGGAAGCCTGTGGGCTGCGTCATCTTGCGTTCTGCGTGGATAGCGTGGAGCAGACAGTCAGAGAACTGGCAGAAGTTGGCATTGAATGTGAGCTGATCCGTGTGGATGATTATACCGGCAAGAAGATGACTTTCTTCCATGACCCGGACGGACTGCCACTGGAGCTGCACGAATAATTATGGGAGAGAAAAGAGCATATAAAGCCAGAAAGTCCGGTGGAGGCCGGAAGAAGCTGAAGCCGGAGTATGATGCCGGGAAGAATATGAAAGAGCAGATAAGCCAGATTATGACATCCAAGTCGCCTGTCCGTGCCTGCGATGATGTAGATGACACCGCACTGTCTTATGCCGAAATCAAGGCACTGGCAACGGGCAATCCCTACATCAAGGAAAAGATGGACTTGGATATTCAGGTCAGCAAACTGAAATTGCTGAAAGCCAATCACACCAGCCAGATTTATAGCTTGGAATCGGATATTGCGCGCCGCTATCCGCGAGAAATCGCTGTGGCACAGGGTCAGATTGGAGCACTGAAAACCGATATGGAAGCGGCAAAACTGCTTCTGGCGCAGGACAAAGACCACTTCTCTATGGAGATCAGCGGCAAGGTGTACACCGAACGCAAGGAAGCGGGTGCAGCCATCATTGAGGCTTGCAAGGCTTTGAAAGCGGCTGGCACCGAGGGAAGGATCGGCAGCTACGGTGCGTTTGAACTGCATTCCCGGTTTGACAACTTCGATAAGGTGTTCCGCTTATCCATCAAGGGCGCATAGAAGCACTTCAAATGCTGATTGGTGGATTTGTGATTTTTATGATTCCGCAGGTGGTCGGCAGTGTGGTGGTATTTTTGGAACTGGCAGCAGCAACGATTCGGCAAGTATGGTACATATAAGGAGAGGGGAAACCTAGAAAATGAAATTAGCAGCGATTCATCATGTGGCAATCATCGTTTCAGATTATGAGAAATCGAAAGACTTCTATGTGAATAAGCTGGGATTTGAGATTGTACGAGAAAACTTCCGTGAAGAACGGAATGACTGGAAACTGGATTTGCGTGTTGGTGAGGGTGCTGATGCGATTGAGCTGGAGATCTTCGCAGAGCCGAACCCACCTAAGCGCGTGAATCGACCGGAAGCCTGCGGACTGCGGCATTTGGCGTTCCGGGTGGATGATGCGGAAGCCACTGTAGCAGAACTGGAACAGATGGGGATAGGATGCGAACCGATTCGATTTGACAGCTACACCCAAAAGAAGATGACATTTTTCTTTGATCCAGATGGGTTGCCGTTGGAACTGCATGAATAAAAAACAACGCCCTCATAGTTGAGAGGATTCGTAAATCTTCTCGGCTATGAGGGTGTTTCATTCCATAGGAATGGGAAAGTTATAGATTGAAGGGCTTAACTAGCTACTGAGCAGCTATGCAGAAAAGTGATTGCAGCGACTTCTTGATCTAAGGTGGATACCGAATTTCAGCTACCACAAACGAAGGCTCGCATAAACCACAGACAGCACCCAGGAGGATTCGAGGGTGCGTCTGCGACTTATGCGGGTTTTATTTTGCGATTTTACGGATAGGTGTTAAATTCCAAGGCTGACAAGAGTGGCCTTTAACTCTTTTGCCATGCGAATAATGACAGTCTGTTCAGTTTCATTACAGTCCAGCAGCAAGCGGTGAAATTCGGAGTTTGCAGAGGAAGAATGTTCAAGACAGTCGAGCAAAAGCTCATCCGCGGAAACGGATAACGTGTTGGCAATTTTGACAAGAACAGAAAGGCTTGGAACCTTTGTGCCATTTTCGATTTGGACAATGTATTCACGACTGCAGTTGACTTTTGCGGCAAGAACTTCTTGCGTCAGATTCGATTTTGAACGGTAGAAGCTGATTCGTTTTCCTAGAGAAGTACGATTTACGGACATATAGTGATCTTCCTTTCAAATGCCCGCATAAGATACTTTAATTATTTGACTTATGGAGAAATGAATCAAGAGGAACCAAAGAGGCAATCTGCATAGAAGTCAGAATTCTTATTTTTCCCCTCTAGCGGAGATGGCTTCTGAGGCCAAAATGTGAACCAGCAGTTCACATTTTGAGCAACAAGTGAACTGCTGGTTCACAGAAAAATATATCTGACAAGTGTATAATAAAAGCGTGAAATCAAACTGCAAAAAAGTGAGGAAAACGAAATGGAAAGGCTGCTGACACTGTATAGCGAAGTTCAGTCAACGGATGTACGGTGGCTGTGGTATCCCTTTATTGCAATCGGGAAAATCACACTGCTGCAGGGTGATCCCGGCGATGGGAAATCCACCATGATGATGAATCTGATTGCAGAACTTTCAACGGGTGGTAAGACCCCGGATGGCTGTAAGATCGGTGCGCCGCAAAAGGTGATTTATCAGTGCTCCGAGGATGGCGTTTCAGACACAATAAAGCCCCGGCTGGAACGCTACGGAGCAGACTGCCGGAAGATTGCCTTCATCAATGAAGAGGTTTATAACGGCCTTACATTGGATGATGAGCGCATCCGTCAGGCAATCATTGAATTTCGGCCTCGATTGGTCGTGATCGATCCGATTCAGGCTTATCTTGGCAGCGATTCGGATTTGCAAATCGCAGGCAGAGCGCGGAAACTCATGCGCCGCCTTGGAATGTGGGCTGCTGGTTACGACTGCGCTATCATTCTGATTGGACACCTTAACAAAAAAGAAGGCTCCAAAGGGCTGTACTGCAGCCTTGGCAGCATTGATGTTGTGGCAGCAGCACGAAGCGTCCTGCAGGTGGAGCGAGATACCGAGAATCCTGATATAAGAATCGTACATCAAATCAAAAACAGTCTTGCGCCTACGGCAGAAGACATCCGCTTTTCCATTTCTGCCGACAAGGGCTTTCGATGGCTGGAATGCAGGCCACAGCTCTTTGAAAAACAACAGCCGGACGCCGAACCTAAATTTGATACAGAGCAACAGAAAGCTGCCTACTGGATCAAGCATTTCCTTGAAAAAGGCGATATGAGCGCAAATGAAATTTATTGCCGTCTGGACAATGAGGGTGTCAGCAAACGAGTGGCACGGATGGTAAAAACGGAAATGGGAATCCACTGTTACCAGAAGAAGCGGAGATGGTATTGGAGTGTTCAGCTGGAAGAAGGTGCTATGAATGGACCGCAAGTATAAGGTTGGTGGCTATGTGAAACTTGCAAAACTGTGGGAACGCTCTAAGGATGCAGCAGTAGCCTATCACAGTTCCTACTATGCTGAAAGGTTCAGAGATGATGTGGATAAAAGGCTGGTTGGTGTCTATATTGACATCACAGGGAATAAGAAAATTTACAAACGCCCAGAAATGGTACATCTGCTTCAGGACTGTAAAAAAGGAATAGTTAATCTGATTTTCTCGCAAACAAGAGCCTACCTTGCGGCGAATACCTGTGATTTCTGTTTCCTGTTGAAATATCTGTTTGACATACCGATGCGAGTGGACGTTGTTACGGATGATGATGACCAGAGAATCGACACCATTCTTGATGTTGATAACCAACGGCAAAGTCTGAAAGAATTAGCCGAAAAATACACATCAATCCGTGAGAAAGAATATCTTGCATGGAAAGCACGACTAGAACATGAAATGGAAAAGGCAGATGGAAAATGAATGAAGGACAGTATGATTCAAAAAATGTAGAACATATTTCAATAGAAAATATCGAAGTTGTGTCCAATGGAATGGATTGGAAAAGCAGGCATTTGGAAGTTGAAAAGAGAAAAGCCGAAATCCGCGACAGAATCCATAAGCAGACTGAACAGGGTCAGAAATCAGCAAAAGATTATTTCCGCCCTGCAAAGCCGACCCCATCAATTTATGACAGTGACCTAAAACGTGTGGCCGTTTATGCCCGTGTCAGCACATCTAGCGAAGAACAGATTTCCTCTATTGAAAATCAAACTCTATACTACACCAAAAAGATTGCAGAAACGGAAAACTGGAATCTGCAGGATATTTACAGTGACGAGGGAAAATCGGGTACTTCACTGCGGAAACGAGATGCGTTTAAGCGAATGATGCGAGATGCCAAAGACCAGAAAATGGATTTGATTATCTGTGCCAGCATTTCGCGTTTTGCTCGGAATTTTTCAGATTGCATGACGCAGATCGCGGCCCTGAAAACCATGCATCCTGCACATCCCATCGGTGTGTACTTTGAAACAGAGAATATCTACACGCTGAATCCAAGCAGCCAATACAGCCTTGACATTCAGGCACTTCTGGCAGATTGGGAATCGGGCAACAAGAGCCGCCGGATGATCCTTTCGTATGACCAGCGTATTATGACAGGTCAGTACCCGGTGACCGACCTGATGGGGTATCGGCATACCAAAGATGGACAGTTGGTAATTGAGCCGGAAGAAGCAAAGACGGTGCGTTTTATCTTTCTGGCGTTTATCTATGGTTATAACTACGATCAGATTGCAATGATCCTGACGCAGAAAAAGCGCAGCACCCTGCGCGGCAGGCAGGAGTGGAACGGTGTGATGGTAGCAAACATCATGAAAAATGAACGCCGCTGGGGTGATCTGGAAGCGCGGAAGAGCATTGTGGTGGACTACAAGTTGGGCAAGGTCACAAAGAATAACGGAAATCGCTGCTCTGCCTACGTTCCAGAACATCACGAAGCGATTGTTTCGCCGGAAATTGCACGGGCTGCACATCTTGTGGCGTCCAGCAAAAAGAAGTGCGGGGTGCAGGATATTGTAGTAATCCAGCAGGGAGCATTGAAAGGATTCGTGGGCATCCATCCGAACTGGAGTGGCATCAATGCCGAAAGCATCCGCAGCCTTTGCCTGAATGCCTATCTGCCGGAAGAAGTGGTCGAACTGAACGATATGACGGAAATGAGGTCTGGGAAGAAGTCGGATATGGCATTGTTATCTGATTATCTGACGGTTTCAGGTACTTGCTTTATCAACCAGAGCAGCCCGGTCATAACAATCTCAAAAAATGGAATCCGTTTCAGCAAAGCGTGTCATACCCGCTTGGACGACTGCGAGCATGTGGAACTGCTCTATCATCCGATTCTGCAGGTCGTGATTTTGCGAAAGAGCGATCAGGGCTCTTCAACGGCGATGCACTGGCAAGATGACAATGACGTTCATAGTGCCTTTTCAGCCAGAGCGTTTTCTGGCCTGATTCTTCAAACGTTGAACTGGAAAATGAATTGCCGTTACCAGTGCCGTGGTATCTGCCGGGGTCAGGGAAATGCAAAGTTCCTAATTTTTGAATTGGATGAGTCCCGGATTTTGACTGGGAAAAATCAGTATGAACAAGAAAATTGTTCGATGAATCTGAAATGCCGGTTATATCGGAGTAAATGGGTTCAGAGCATTACAGTTAGTGATGTGATGGAATCTGGCCAAGTCGTAGAAAATCCCATGATTGGTGCAATTCCAAGCAGAAATGAAGTTCAACGTGAACTGGATGATCTTTTGATGTCGATGTAGGAGGAACTTATAGAATGGAAGAAAAAAGCAGGGCGCAGGAACTGAGCGTTCGGGAAATCTCCTTGATTCGTGAACTTGCACAGATACGGAAAGAACATAAAAGAGAACTGGAGTACGAAAAGTTCGATGTCTATGAACTTCCGCCGCGCACCCAGTTTTCCATGCTGAATAAACCTGCAGTGAGCATAAAATATGGTGTTATGAAATTTAATATGGCGTGCATTCGGCTTTTTGAAGGAATCAAGTATGTCCTTCCGATTTTGCACCCCAATAAGAAGCGGCTTGCGTTGATTATGTGCCCGGAAGAGGACAGCGCGTCTGTTGAATGGGCACGACAGAAGGACGAAAATTGGGTGAATAAGGATATTACATCATTGGAGTTTATGGAAAATATCTTCAGGCTCATGAACTGGAATCGGGAATGTCGTTATAAAGTGCTTGGACGGGTGGCTAATTCAGATCAAGGCCTTTGTATGTTGTTCGATTTGGAAGAAGCAATCATGTTCACACCGAAGCCACAGGAATATACGGACCCGCTTACTGGCGAGATGAAGAAAAAACAGATAAAGTTCTTCCCGGATGTCTATAAGGATCGGATCGGGAAATCTTATACTGATTACATTGCAGGCCATCAGATGAATCTGTTCGAGGATTTTATTGGGTATCAGGGCTCTGCTGTATTGGATGAGCCTGAACAGAAAACAGATACTATTTCAGTACCGATACCGCAATGTGAAGAATCTGAAAATATACCTTTGCCAGATTTGTCGGAACAGCCTGAAAATGTACAACGACCGGGCAGTGAGGTTGTTGAGAAAGGAATGCTGACATGAGTTCTGGACGAATTATGAATCTGATGGTGACGATTCCGGCAGAAAGCCGAAGAATGAATGTGGGAAAGGATGTTATTCGTGTCCTTGGGAGTCCGACCTATATTTGTGTTTTGCAGAGGAAAGATCGGAAGTCTATTGCGATTACTCCGTGCACCGCTGAACATCCCATGTCATTTAAGGTTCCAGACAGGCTGTTGACCGATGGGCAGTGCCGGATGATGATTAACGGAATACAGTTCATTCAGGCGCTACTGGAGGCAAATGGACTAGCCGCAGGAAAGGATCATCAGTTTAAAGGAAGATATGAAGCTGAGAAAAACGCAGTT
Organism: uncultured Faecalibacterium sp.; assembly: GCF_900066275.1. NCBI lineage: Bacteria > Bacillati > Bacillota > Clostridia > Eubacteriales > Oscillospiraceae > Faecalibacterium > uncultured Faecalibacterium sp. Next base: position 118,718 of record NZ_FMFG01000003.1, read on the forward strand.
ATCATTTCACTTGAAAACGATGAACGGGAATGTTAGTCAAGGCGGGAAGGATCTTGAATATAGGTGTTGCTCTATTGAAATATTATGCTGAATTGAATTTAAACCAGAGTGGGCAATATGGACAAATCTATGCTGAAAAGTTTACATCTGTCAGCTTGATATGCAAAGTGTTTTATGGTAAGATGAAAGCACAATAGGGGAGGTATACTCTCCTCTTGAATCTGCTGTAAGGAAGTGAATGCCGATGGAAAATCAGCTTGCTCATGCGATAACGCAGACGGAATATGATTCGAGTTATGATAAGGCTGCCAAGAAGCTGCTTGCCAACAAACAGATTCTGGCACAGATTATGAAGAACTGTGTGAATGAGTACAGTGCCTGTTCCGTAGACGAAATTGCAGAGAAGTATATCGAAGGAACGCCGGAAGTGGGCACGGTTGGCGTTCATGTTGATGATACAAACAGACCCCAAAAAACTTCTGACGTAATTGTCGGAAGCAATAATGAGGATTCTACGTTGACGGAAGGAACCGTCAATTATGATGTCCGGTTCGATGCAATTGCACCGGCGTTAGAAGGTTCTACTGCACGGAAAGATGTGATACGTCTTATTATCAATGTGGAAGCGCAGACGGCTTTTAATCCGGGATACCCGTTGACAAAGCGAGCAATCTATTATTGCAGCAGGATGATCTCCGCACAGCATGGTCCGATATTCACGAACTCGGAGTATGGGAAAATCCGAAAAGTGTACTCTATCTGGGTTTGTACACACCCAACCAAGGAGTTCCAAAACACTCTGATTCGTTATTCTATCCGACCAGAGCAGTTGATTGGAAACGCTGTTGAAAAATCGGAAAACTACGATTTAATGAGTGTTGTAACGATTTGTCTGGGAGAACCGGGTACGGAAAACTATACAGGTATTGTGAAATTTATGGATGTGTTGCTCTCTTCTTCCAGAGCAGCTACTGAGAAAAAGAAAATTCTTGAAGAAGAATTTGGCGTTGCAATGAACGAAGAACTGGAAAGGGAGGTGCTTGTTATGTGCAACCTTAGTCAGGGCGTAAAGGCCGAAGGCAGAGAAGAAGGCATCAACATTGGTGAGATGCGGATGCTGGTTAAACAGGTAAGAAAAGGCCGTGTGACGATTGAAGAAGCAGCGGAAGATGCTGGAATGACAGTAGAGGAATTTAAGAAAGTGATGGAAAATACCCCGCTGCAGGCGGTCTAAGATAAAAAGCATATAGAGTAAACTGTAAAGCCCTACAAGGCTCAGATCGGTTCGATACTGACTGAAAACCTTGTAGGGCTTATTTTTTTTTGCTTTTTTCAAATTTATTTGTGAAAAATGTTGTCCAAGACTTGACATCGGCCGGCATTGATTGGCAGCGCGAGAAATGGCAATCAGGACTTGGTTCTAAGTTTATCCACCAAGGCGAAAAAAATGCTGCGAAATATGCGGACGAGGTCATTGTTCTGAGCAAAGGAGTGCAGGACTATTTTAAGGAAACTTATGGAAGAGAAACACACTTTATCCCTAATGGCGTGAATAGGCCGCAGATTCGGGAAGCAAAGCTGATCACAGATCATTTTGGACTGGAAAAAGATTCCTACATATTGTTCCTCGGGCGTCTGGTGCCGGAGAAGGGGATTCGATATCTGGTTGAGGCATTCAAGAATGTTAAGACAGAAAAAAAACTGGTCATTGCAGGTGGCTCCAGCGATACGGATTCCTTTATGGAGGAATTGAAAGAACTGGCGAAGGGTGACGATCGGATTCTATTTACCGGGTTTGTGCAGGGAGCAATGTTGGATGAACTATGACAGTACGAAGAAGTGGAATCGAAATGCTTTGTTTGATGCAGTCTGGAATGGTGACAGCGAAGGCATTACCAAGGAAATGAATGCTCTGCTCCGGCGCACCATAAGCTACCATGACTATCGGGAAGACTTCTATCATGCTTTCCTTGCGGGCATCTTCACAGGTGCCGGATATATGGTGGATTCCAATAAGGAACATCTGGCCTATGAAAAAACGAATCAAGAAGAACGAAAAGAGCAGCCAACATAGAAGTCAGAATTTTCTTTTTTCCCCTTTAGCAGAGATGGCTTCTGAGGCCAAAATGTGACCCAGTAGGTCACATTTTAAGGAACAAGTGACCTGCTGGGTCACAGAAAAATTATCTGGTATCCATGAATATGTGGGGGTTGACTCCGGATTTTCTGGATGTATTGGAGGAAGGCTTCAAAGAATTCTTTGAAAAAGAAGTGTCGAATAATCCTCTGAAAGCAGAATATTTTCAGGAAGTATAAGGCGAGCGGCTATGCTGGTGTGGAAGCAATTTTTGAGCGGGGTCAGCGGAACCAGAAGTTCATATGGGGAATGTATGACCGCATTTGCGGAATGTTCTGCCGGAAAACACGGTAAGGCTGCGGCTTTCGGTCAAAATACACACATTTCCGTGCATCAGCGGCAAATGTTTGTTAAACTATTATCTATCTTGCGACCTTGCAATGTGCACGGTTTTTGTTTATAATAGTAGAGTAACGGGGCAAGATCCCCCGAATGCGAGCGAAACTCTAGTTCAGAAATTAAAACTTGAGAGGAGTTTATTACCATGGGTTTAGGTAAGAAGACGATCGACGATCAGAACTACTGCGGCAAGAAGGTGCTTGTCCGTTGCGATTTCAACGTCCCGATGAAGGACGGTGTGATCACCAACGAGAACCGCATCAATGCAGCTCTGCCCACCATCCAGAAGCTGGTCAACGATGGCGCAAAGGTCATCCTGTGCAGCCATCTGGGCAAGCCCAAGAACGGCCCCGAGGCAAAGTTCAGCCTGGCACCCGTTGCTGTGGCTCTGAGCGCAAAGCTGGGCAAGACCGTTGTGTTTGCTGACGACGACAACGTTGTGGGCGAGAACGCAAAGGCTGCTGTTGCTGCCATGAACAACGGCGATGTCGTTCTGCTGCAGAACACCCGTTTCCGCAAGGAAGAGACCAAGAACATGCCCGAGTTCAGCGAAGAGCTGGCTTCCCTGGCTGATGCATATGTTGACGATGCATTCGGCAGCTGCCACCGTGCACACTGCTCCACCGCAGGCGTCACCGACTTCATCAAGGATACCGCTGTTGGTTACCTGATGGAGAAGGAGATCAAGTATCTGGGCAACGCTGTGAACGATCCCGTTCGTCCCTTCACCGCTATTCTGGGCGGCGCAAAGGTCGCAGACAAGCTGAATGTTATCTCCAACCTGCTGGAGAAGGTCGATACCCTGATCATCGGCGGCGGCATGGCTTACACCTTCGTCAAGGCTCAGGGCTACGAGGTCGGCAAGAGCCTGTGCGACGATTCCAAGCTGGATTACTGCAAGGAGATGATGGCCAAGGCTCAGGAGAAGGGCGTGAAGCTGCTGCTGCCCGTTGATGCTGTCTGCATCAAGGACTTCCCCGATCCCATCGACGCTCCTGTTGAGACCACGGTTGTTCCTGTCACCGCGATCCCGGCTGACATGGAAGGCTGCGACATTGGCCCCGAGACCATGAAGCTGTTTGCCGATGCTGTCAAGGCATCCAAGACCGTTGTGTGGAACGGCCCCATGGGCGTGTTCGAGAACCCCACTCTGGCAGCTGGCACTCTGGCAGTTGCCAAGGCTATGGCTGAGAGCGATGCTACCACCGTGATCGGCGGCGGCGACAGCGCAGCAGCTGTGCAGCAGATGGGTCTGGGCGACAAGATGACCCACATCTCCACCGGCGGCGGCGCTTCTCTGGAGTATCTGGAGGGCAAGGAGCTGCCCGGCATCGCAGTTATTCAGAACGCATAATCTGATCCCGGCATCATAATGGGTGCGGCGGCTTTAGCGCCGCCGCATCTTTTTGTTTGTGCAGAGCTTTCTGCACGATAGAAGGTAAATAAAGGAGATAGAGTATCATGGATAAGGCAAAGCGTAAGGCTATCATTGCAGGCAACTGGAAGATGAACAAGACTGCCTCCGAGGCTGCTGTTCTGGTGGACGAGCTGGTCCCCGCCGTGCAGGACGCAGGCTGCGAGGTGGTTATCTGCACCCCGTATACCGATCTGGTCACCGCTGTGGAAAAGACCAAGGGCACCAACATCCATGTGGGTGCTGAGAATGTTCACTTCGAGAAGTCCGGCGCTTTCACCGGCGAGATCAGCGCTGACATGCTGGTAGATCTGGGCGTGGAGTATGTCATTGTGGGCCACTCTGAGCGCCGCCAGTACTTCGCCGAGACCGACCAGACCGTGAACAAGCGCGCTCTGGCTGCTCTGAACGCCGGTCTGAAGGTCATCATCTGCGTGGGCGAGAGCCTGCAGCAGCGCGAAGAGGGCGTGACCGAAGAGCTGGTGCGTATGCAGACCAAGATCGCTCTGCGTGATGTGACCGCTGAGCAGATGGCAAATGTCGTGATCGCTTACGAGCCCATCTGGGCCATCGGCACCGGCAAGACCGCTACCGCCGATCAGGCTGAGGAAGTCTGCGGCCAGATCCGCAAGGTCATCGGTGAGGTGTACGGCGAGGCAGTTGCCGAGGCTACCACTGTCCAGTACGGCGGCAGTATGAACGCCAAGAACTGCGAGGAGCTGCTGAGCAAAAAGGACGTGGACGGCGGCCTGATCGGCGGCGCATCCCTGAAGGCTCCCGACTTTGCAGTGATCGTCAACGCAGCCACCAAGGGCTGATCGACGGTTTAAATCAGCTGTTTCAGCGCCCGGCTGCGCCGCATTTCCAGCGCTGTGCCGGGCGCTGATTTGTTAAATTCAAAGGAGATTCAATTTTATGGCAAAGAAACCTGTTCTTCTGTGCATCATGGATGGCTTCGGCTGGGTGCCGGGCGAGACCTACGGCAACGCCGTGGTGGCCGCCAAGACCCCCCATCTGGATGCTCTGATGGAAAAGTACCCCATGACCACCATCGAGGCTTCCGGCATGGCAGTCGGCCTGCCCGACGGCCAGATGGGCAACTCCGAGGTTGGCCACACCAACATGGGCGCTGGCCGCATCGTGTACCAGCAGCTGACCCTGATCACCAAGTCCATCAAGGACGGCGAGATGCTCAAGAACCCTGTTCTGGTCAAGAACATGCAGGCTGCCATCGACGCCGGCAAGGCCATCCATCTGATGGGCCTGGTGGGCACCGGCGGCGTGCACAGCCACGCTGACCACTGGTTCGGCGTGCTGGAAATGGCAAAACATCTGGGTGCAAAGAACGTTTACCTGCACTGCATCACCGATGGCCGTGATACCGACCCGCACTCCGGCAAGGGCTTCCTGGCCGACCTGCAGGCCAAGCTGGACGAGCTGGGAATCGGCAAGATCGCCAGCGTCTCCGGCCGTTACTACGCCATGGATCGCGATAACAACTGGGATCGTGAAGAAAAGGCATACGCTGCCTTTGTCTACGGCGAGGGCAATCATGCCGCCAACGCTGCCGAGGCCATCGAGGCATCCTATGCAGCAGACAAGACCGACGAGTTCGTTCTGCCCTGCGTCACCTGTGAGGGTGGCCGCGTGCAGGATGGCGACACCGTGATCTTCATGAACTTCCGTCCCGATCGTGCCCGCCAGATGACCCGCATCTTCTGCGACGATGCGTTCACCGGCTTTGAGCGCCGCGGCGGCCGCAAGCAGGTGAACTATGTCTGCATGGCCGAATACGATGCCACCATGCCCAACTGCGAGGTCGCCTATCCGCCTGTGGAGCTGAAGAACGTTCTGGGCCAGTACCTGTCCGAGAATGGCAAGACTCAGCTGCGCATTGCCGAGACCGAGAAGTACGCTCATGTCACCTTCTTCTTCAACGGCGGCGTGGAGGCTCCCTACGAGGGCGAGGACCGCTGCGTGATCCCCAGCCCGAAGGTCGCCACCTATGACCTGAAGCCCGAGATGAGCGCCCCCGAGGTTGCTGCCGAGTGCGTCAAGCGCATCGAGAGCGGCAAGTACGATGTGGTCATCCTGAACTTTGCAAACTGCGATATGGTCGGCCACACCGGCGTGTTCGATGCTGCGGTCAAGGCCGTTGAGGCTGTGGATACCGCTGTGGATCAGGTGGTGTCCGCTGTGCTGAAGGCCGGCGGCTGCGCCTTCATCACCGCCGACCACGGCAACGCCGAGAAGATGATGAACCCGGACGGCACCCCCTTCACCGCACACACCACCAACGTGGTGCCCTTTGTGGCTGTTGGCTGCGGCGATGTGAAGCTGCGTGAGGGCGGCTGCCTGGCAGATATCGCACCCACCATGCTGCCGTATATTGGTCTGCCCGTGCCTGCTGAAATGACCGGCAAGAGCATCATTGTGGAGTAATTGACCGTTAAAATGGCCGACGCGTTCGCTTTGGCTATGAATAGCGGAATTGTTATTCTTATATTTACAGCTCTGGAAAATCTGCGGATTTTCCAGAGCTGTTTTTTCACGCGAAAAGCCGATAAGATAAACTGCGTTTTTTGGTTTCGACCCCATTCTAAATCAAAAACTTTTCTTTTTTCTCCATCCGTGCTACAATAAAAATGAATTTTTGATTGTAGGAGAAGCGGATGGAAACAACGCATAAACAAATCGTTCTGGGCATCCTTGCCCATGTGGACTCCGGCAAGACCACCCTTTCGGAAGCCATGCTCTACCGCTCCGGCGCGATCCGCAAGCTGGGCCGCGTGGATCACAAGGATGCCTTTCTGGATACCGACACGCTTGAAAAAGCGCGCGGCATCACCATCTTTTCTAAGCAGGCCCTGTTGACAGCGGGCAATACGGATATCACATTGCTGGACACCCCCGGCCATGTGGATTTTTCTACCGAGACAGAGCGCACCCTGCAGGTGCTGGACTATGCTGTGCTGGTGGTAAGCGGCACCGACGGTGTGCAGAGCCACACCGAGACGCTCTGGCGGCTGCTGCGGCGCTACCATGTGCCCACCTTTGTGTTCGTGAACAAGATGGACCTGCCCGGCAAGAGCAGGGAAGAGCTGCTCGCCCAGCTGAACCACCGTCTGGGCGAGGGCTTTGTGGCCTTTGATGTGCCGCAGGCCGACCGGGACGAAGCACTGGCCCTGTGTGACGAAAACCTGATGGATCGGATGCTGGATGCCGGTCAGTTGACCGATGCGGACCTCATCCCGGCCGTTGCACGCCGGCATGTGTTCCCGTGCTGGTTCGGTTCGGCGCTGCGGCGTACCGAAGACGATGCACTGGAAAGCGTGGATGCTCTGATGGACGGCATCGACCGTTATACCCGTCCGGCTCCCGCGCTGGATGCCTTTGGTGCCAAGGTGTTCAAGGTGTCACAGGATGAGCAGGGCACGCGCCTGACATGGCTGCGCGTGACTGGCGGCGAACTGAAGGTAAAGGCCCAGCTCTCCGGCGAAGCAGATGGTGAGCCGTGGGAGGAAAAGGCAAACCAGTTGCGGCTGTACTCCGGCGTGAAGTATACGCTGGCGGAAGCCATCGGCCCGGGGCAGGTGTGCGCCGTCACCGGCCTGACCAAGGCGCGCCCGGGCGAGGGCCTTGGCGCGGAACGCGACAGCGATGTGCCGGTTCTGGAACCGGTGCTGAGCTATCAGGTGCTGCTGCCGGAGGGGACTGATGTGCACGCGGCACTGGGCAAGCTGCACCGGCTGGAAGAAGAGGAGCCGCAGCTCCATGTGGTATGGAACGAGACTTTGGGCGAGATCCATGTGCAGCTCATGGGCGAGGTGCAGCTGGAAGTGCTGCGCAGTTTGTTGGCAGAGCGCTTTGGCCTGAACGTGGAGTTCGGCCCCGGCGGCATTCTGTACAAGGAGACCATCACGGAGCCTATGGAGGGCGTGGGCCACTATGAGCCGCTGCGCCACTATGCGGAGGTGCATGTCAAGCTGGAGCCCCTGCCCCGCGGCAGCGGGATGCAGTTTGCCGCCGACTGCCGGGAAGAAGTGCTGGACAAGAACTGGCAGCGCCTTGTGCTGACCCATCTGGAAGAAAAGCAGCACCTTGGTGTGCTGACCGGTGCGCCGCTGACGGACGTGAAGATCACCCTCATTGCGGGCCGCGCCCATCTTAAACACACGGAGGGCGGAGATTTTCGGCAGGCCACCTATCGCGCGGTGCGGCAGGGTCTGATGCTGGCCAAAAGCCAGCTGCTGGAGCCATGGTATGCCTTTCGGCTGGAAGTGCCGGTGGAGAACCTTGGCCGTGCCATGACCGATATCCAGCGCATGGAGGGCAGCTTTGACCCGCCAGAAAGCGGGGAAGAGGCTGCTGTGCTCACCGGTTTTGCACCGGTGGCCACCATGCGCAGCTACCCCATGGAGGTGGTGGGCTATACCCGGGGCCGGGGACACCTGACCCTGACGCTGGACGGCTACCGGCCCTGCCACAATGCGGCGGAGATCATTGAAGCTGTGGGCTACGAGCCGGAGCACGACCTTGACAACCCGGCAGATTCGGTGTTCTGTGCCCATGGCGCGGGCTTTGTGGTGCCTTGGGATCAGGTGCGCAGCCACATGCATGTGGACAGCGGCTGGGGAAAAAGCAAAAGCCCGGAGCAGGAGACGCAGACCGTGCCCCAGCGCCGGACAGCGGCTTACCGCGCAACACTGGAAGAGGATGCCGAGCTGCTCAAAATCTTCGAGCGCACCTATGGCCCCATCAAACGGGACCCGCTGGCGGCATTCCGCCCGGTGCAAAAGCGGGAACGCCCGGATTTTGATGCCCAGCAGTGGGAGATCCTGCCCGAATATCTGCTGGTGGACGGCTACAATATCATCTTTGCGTGGGATGAGCTGAACGCCCTTGCAAAGGACAGTCTGGAAGCGGCCCGCCACAAGCTGATGGATATTCTGTGCAACTATCAGGGCTACCAGAAGTGCAATCTTATTCTTGTATTCGATGCCTATCGTGTGCCGGGCAGCCCCGGCAGCATTGAGCAGTACCATAACATCCATGTGGTCTACACCAAGGAAGCCGAAACCGCCGATATGTTCATCGAGCACGTTACTCATGAGATCGGCAAGGGGCGGCGAGTGCGTGTGGCTACTTCCGACGGCATGGAGCAGATCATCATTCTGGGCCACGGCGCGCTGCGTGTCTCCGCCCGCATGTTCCATGAGGAAGTGCAGAATGTGGAAAAGCAGATCCGCAAACTGGTGCAGGGGGAAGCATAAAATGTCAACCGAGATCACATCCGAATTTATCTGGCACAACATCCCGCCGCGCCCGCGCGACAGCCACAAGGGCAGCTTTGGCACCGTGTTGGCTGTGGCGGGCAGTGCATATTACCGAGGTGCAGCCCTGCTTGCCGCCGAGGGAGCTCTGCGCACCGGTGCGGGCATTGTAACGCTGGCCAGCGTGGAGCCGGTATTGGCAGCTGCGGTGGCCCGCCTGCCGGAATGCTGCCTGTGTCCCTGCGTGGCGGGGGCCGAAGGTGGCATCTCGCCGGAGAGCATTCCACAGCTCCAGCGCCAGAAGGCGACGGTGCTGCTGCTGGGCCCGGGCCTTGGCGGTACGGCCCAGAGTGCAGCCCGCGCGGCAGAGACACGCACGCTGGTGCAGAAGCTGCTGCCCGGCTTTGCAGGCAGCGCGGTGCTGGATGCGGACGGCCTGAACGCCGCCGCGCAGCTGCTGGCCGAGGGCAAAACGCTGCCACACCCGGCGGGAGAGCTGATCGTGACCCCGCACCCCGGCGAGATGGCCCGGCTCACCGGGCTTTCGGCGGCTGAGA
>NZ_FMFG01000003.1:128698-128891 GCF_900066275.1 uncultured Faecalibacterium sp.
CCGCTGCCGACCGTGCCGCTGCTGCGCTTGGCGAGTACGGAATGCTGCCGCATGATATCCTGTCCCAGCTGGGCCGGATATTTGCGGAAAACCACAGATAAAAAGAAAAGGGGTGTCTCTCTGTCTGCCGGAGAGACACCCCTTTTAACATTGCATCACATCGCCAGAACTTCGGCCCACTTTTCCTCGGCTG
>NZ_FMFG01000003.1:129142-142124 GCF_900066275.1 uncultured Faecalibacterium sp.
ATTGAAAAACGAAAAGAGGATTGATATACTAATACCACAATATCCAGTTGGACATGTTACTGGTAATGCAGGCAGGATCTGATGGAATGACGAATACCTTTTCTTTTGGGTGAATTGTAGCCAGATACTATGATTCCGGGAGAAATTGTACACGGGGTCATTCTGTTGGGTCTTTTTTCTTTTGTCCGCTTCGGCCGGGCGGCAGGGAAATGCCACCACACACAAGATAAAGGAGAACAAAATGAAGAACTACAAGCAGACTGCCTCCGACGTGCTGCGTCTGGTTGGCGGCGAGAAGAACGTTGTGCAGGTCGAGCACTGCTCCACCCGCCTGCGCTTCACTCTGGCAGACACCTCCAAGGTGGATGCTGCAGCCCTGAAAAAGACTGCCGGTGTTATGGGCGTTATTTCCAGCGGCCCGCAGTGTCAGGTGGTCATCGGCAACGATGTCATCGAAGTGTACGATGAGCTGCTCAAGCTGGGCACCTTCAACGCAGGTCAGGCTGCAGCTCCCGCTGCCCCCAAGGGCAAAAAAGAGATCGGCGGCATTATTCTGGACTACATGGTCGGCATCTTCCAGCCGCTGGTCCCCGCCATTGCAGGTGCAGGCGTTCTGAAGGCTCTGATGGTGCTGCTGAGCACTCTGGGCCTGATGAGCAGCGGAGATATCGCCTATAAGGTGTTCGTCGGCGTGGCAGATGCAGCTCTGTACTATCTGCCCGTCATGGTCGCCTTCACCACTGCAACCAAGTTCAACTGCAACAAGCTGGTGTCTGTGGCTCTGGCTGCTGCCATGATCCACCCCAGCGTTTCCGCTCTGCTGGCTACCGAGGGCGGTGCTTACTTCCTCGGCATCAAGCTGCAGAACATCGCTTATGGCGGACAGGTATTCCCGGCCATCCTGACCGTCATTTTCATGTCCTTTATTGAAAAGTGGGCCAACAAGTGGTGCCCCAAGGCCATCCGCGTGTTCTTTGTGCCCATGCTGTGCTTTGGCATCGGCTTCCCTGTGGCACTGGTCGTCCTCGGACCTCTGGGCTACAACATCGGTGCCCTGCTGACCACTGTGATCCTGGCTCTGTACAACACGCTGGGCTGGCTGGCCGTTGCTCTGCTGGCTGCCGTGCTGCCCTTCATGATCTCCATGGGCATGCACAAGGCTCTGGTCCCCTACGCAGTTGCTTCTATTTCTGACCCCGGCTTTGAAATGCTGTACATGCCTGCTTCTCTGGCACACAACATTTCCGAGGGCGGTGCCTGCCTGGGTGTTGCTCTGAAGACCAAGGACGAGAACCTGCGCGCTACCGCGATCTCCGCTGGCATCTCCGGCCTGTTCGGCATCACCGAGCCTGCTCTGTACGGTGTTACCCTGCAGCACAAGAAGGTCATGATGTCCGTTGTGGTCTCCAGCTTCATCGGCGGTCTGTTCGTTGGCCTGATGAAGGTCAAGGCATTCGTTGCCATGGGCCCCGGTCTGGCTGGCATGGCCATGTTCGTTGACCCGGATAACGGCAAGAACATCCTGTGGGCTGCAGTTGGTCTGGTGATCTCTGTTGTGGCCTCCTTCGCATTGTCCTTCTTCCTGTATAAGGACGAGACCCCCGCAGAGGATGAGACCGCTGCACCCGCTCCCGAGACTGCTGCAGACGCAGCAGCTGCGGATTCCACCATCAGCAGCCCCCTGCAGGGCAAGGCCATTGCTCTGGAAGAGGTCAAGGATGAAGTTTTCTCCCAGAAGATCCTGGGCGACGGCATTGCCGTGGTGCCCGAGAAGGGTGAGCTGTACGCTCCCGCTGACGGCGTGATCGAGTCCGTGTTCGGCACCAAGCACGCTATTTCCATGAAGACCAATGCCGGTGCTGAACTGCTCATGCACATCGGCATGGACACCGTCAAGCGCGATGGCAAGGGCTTTGATCCGCAGGTCAAGGACGGCGAGACTGTCAAGAAGGGCCAGCTGCTGATGAAGTTTGACCTTGACGGAATCAAAGCAGACGGTTATGATGTAACTACCCCCATCGTCGTGACCAACGCCGATGAGTTCACCATCAAGACTGTGGCCGAGGGCGCTGTGGTGCCCGGTGCCGCACTGCTGAAACTGGAGGCAAATAAATGAGTTTCCCCAAAGGATTTTTCTGGGGCGGCGCTGTTGCTGCGAACCAGGTAGAGGGCGCATGGAACGTGGATGGCAAAGGCCCCAGCGTGGCCGATGTTGCCACCTACAAGCCCAACACCGACGTGAAGGATTACAAGTCCCATGTTGCCATGGACGACGCACACATTGCTGCCGCCATGGCCGACCCGGATGATACCTATTATCCCAAGCGCCGCGGCATCGACTTCTACCATCATTACAAAGAAGACCTGAAGCTGTTTGCCGAGATGGGCTTTACCATGCTGCGCGTTTCCATTGCATGGACCCGCATCTTCCCCACCGGCGAGGAAGCAGAGCCGAACGAAAAGGGCCTGCAGTTCTACAGCGACCTGTTCGCTGAGATGCACAAGAACGGCATCGAGCCGCTGGTCACGCTGAGCCACTACGAAATGCCGCTGGCACTGGCCACCAAGTACAATGGCTGGGTGAATCGCCGCGTGATCGACTGCTTTGCAAAGTTCTGCCATGCGTGCTTTGAGCGCTACAAGGATCAGGTCAAGTACTGGCTCACCTTCAACGAGGTGGACAGCGTGATCCGTCACCCCTTCACCACCGCCGGCATCATCCCCAGCCGCGTGCCCGAGGATAAGATGCTGGAGACCTGCTATCAGGCCCTGCACCACCAGCTGGTGGCCAGCGCTATGGTAGTAAAGGACTGCCACGAGATCATCCCCGGCAGCAAGGTGGGCTGCATGCTGACCAAGCTCACCACCTATGCCCGCACCTGCGCACCCGATGATGAGCTGGCTACTCAGGCAAAGAATCTGGAAAACCTGTTCTATGCCGATGTGCATGTCTGGGGCGAGTACCCCCGCCTGATCCTCAAGATGTTCGAGCGCAAGGGCATCCACGTGGAAATGCTGCCTGAAGATGCCGCCACCCTGAAGGCAGGCTGTGTGGACTTTGTTTCCTGCAGCTACTATATGACCATGACCGAGTCTGTGGACCCGAACGCAGAGCGTACCCCCGGCAACACCGTGCTGGGTGTCAAGAACCCGTATCTGCCCTCCACCGACTGGGGCTGGCAGATCGACCCCAAGGGCCTGCGCTACAGCCTGATCGAGCTGTACGACCGTTACCGCAAGCCGCTGATGGTGGTGGAGAACGGCATGGGTGCCAAGGATGTGGTGGAGGCCGACGGCTCCATCCACGACCCCTACCGTGTAGAGTACTTCCGCCAGCACATCAGCGAAATGGGCAAGGCCATCGATGAGGGTGTTGAGATGTGGGGCTACACCACATGGGCACCCATCGACCTGATCTCTGCATCCACCAACCAGATGTCCAAACGCTATGGCTTTATCTATGTGGATCAGGATGATATGGGCAACGGTACTCTGGCCCGCAGCCGTAAGGACAGCTTCTACTGGTACAAGAAGGTCATTGCTTCCAACGGCGAAGATCTGGACTAAGCGGCAGTCTTAAGGATTCAACGGAAGGAGGAGGGACCGATGCACATTCAGAAGGTGCTGAACAGCAGCGTTGTGCTGGTGCAGGATGACAGCGGCGAGGAATCCATCCTGCTGGGCAAGGGCATCGGCTATGGCCGCAAGGCGGGCGAGCCCATTGAACGGCAGCCCTCAGACCGCGTGTTCCTTCCATTGTCCAACCCGGACGCACAGCCTATGCTGGAGCTGTTTTCCAGCATTCCGGCATCCTATCTGGAACTGACGCAGGACATTGTGGACGACGCAGAGCAGTCGCTGGGAGTCAAGCTTTCGGCGCACATCTATCTGCTGCTGACCGACCACCTGCATTTTGCAGTGGAGCGCCAGCAAAAGGGTCTTGTGGTGACCAACCGCATCTTCTGGGAAATCAAGCATTTTTATCCCAAGGAGTACGCGGTGGGCCAGCGCGGCCTGCAGAAGGTAAAGGCAAAGCTTGGCATCGAGCTGCCGGACGAAGAGGCAGGCAACATCGCCTTCCATATCGTCAACGCCCGGCAGGACCCGCAGGCCGGCTACGATGCCATGCGGGCAGCGCAGCTGATCGGTGAGCTGTCCAACATTGTCACCTACAGTATGCACTGTCCGGTGAGCACCGAGAGCATCCACTATGCGCGGTTCGTGAGCCACCTGCAGTATTTTGCCGAGCGGTTCTTCTCCGGCAAACTGATGGACAGCGAAGACGACTTTTTGTTCCAGCAGATGCAGCAGAATTATCCGGCAGCGGTGACCTGCGCGGAAAAAATACGCACCTTTGTGCTGCGCAAGTACGGCGTGTTTTTGCCCAACGAGGAAACCGCCTATCTGGCGCTGCATGTGGCGCGGCTGACGAGCGGCAAATAAAATCAGAAAAAGGGGAGAGCTGCCTTGCGGAAGGCGGCTCTCCCTTTGGGTTTTGAAAAAGGGAAGGGAAAAGGAAAAAACAATGGAGATAAGTCTGTTATTGATGCAGCAGATCGCACAGCTGTTCCTCATTCTGATCATGGGCTATGCTGTGGTCAAGGTAGGGCTGCTGAAGGCCAGCGACAGCCGGGTGCTCTCAGTGGTCATGGTCTATCTGGTCACGCCCTGCGTGATCATCAACGCATTCCAGATCGACGATACGCCGGAGATCCGCAAGGGCCTTTTGTACTCCATGGCTATTGCGGCGGCTATCCATGTAGTGCTGCTGGTGCTCAGCGCCCTGTTGAGCCGCCCGCTCAAGCTGGATGCCGTGGAGCAGGTGAATGTGATCTACAGCAACGCCGCTGCACTGGTGATCCCGTTGGTCAAGGCTCTGATGGGCGATGCGTATGTCATTTACTCCTGCGCATTCATCATTGTGCAGCTGGTGCTGCTGTGGACCCACGCCAGTTCCCTTTTGCAGGGCAGCAGTGCGCTGGACTGGAAAAAGGTGCTCACCAATATCAACATGATCGCCATTGCAGCCGGTGCACTGCTGTACTGGTTCCGTGTGGTGCTGCCTGCACCGCTGCAGAATACCATGAGCACAGTGGGCAACATGATGGGACCGATGGGCATGCTGCTGGCCGGTATGGCCATTGCAGAAAAGCCGCTGCGGGAGGTGTTCTGCACCCGCCGCAACTATCTGCCCACAGTGCTGCGTCTGGTGGTATGCCCGCTGGTGGTTCTGGTGCTGCTGTGGGTCTGCCATGCATCCAGCTGGGTGGCCGACGGCAAGAACATCCTGATGACGGTCTACCTTGCCGCCATCACCCCTGCCTGTGCTACTGTTACCTCCATGGCTCAGCTCTATGACCGCGATGCGGCGCATTCCAGCGCGCTGTATGTGCTGACCACTCTGCTTTCCATTGTGTCTATGCCGGTAATGATCGGCCTGTTCGATCTGCTGCTGTGATGAGCTGCGCTTATTCCCTCTGCCAAAATACAATAGAAAGGAACCAACCTCAATGAATCAACCCAGAGACAAGGGCCTGAACGGCAACGAAAAGATCGAGCAGGCGGTAGCCGCCCTGCAGCAGGAGCCCACACAGGAACAGCTGGCCCACACCCTTACCGTGATCCGGCGGCGCATAAAGGAGCATGGCCAGCTTGTCGTGGCGGTGGAGCCCAATTTGGGCAGTGAACAGATGCAGCTGCGGGCCATCCGGACGGCCGATGGCGCAAGCTGGTGGTATGCATTCACCAGCTTTGACGAGGAAATGAAGGGAGCCGAGCCGGTGCAGTCCACCTTTCTTGTGGATATGGACAAGCTGTTTGATGCAGCGCTTGCCGTGCCGGAGATCAGCGGCATCATCCTGAACCCGTGGAACCGCACCATCCAGCTGGATAAGACCCTCATCCGCATTATCAAGGGTGCATGAGTGCGCACCGCAAACCTGCGATACATGGAGAAAACAAAAATGTTCAGACCCATGAGAAGAGCCAGCCGCGCCATCCCGGAAGAAGCTGCAAAGCACCTGCTGCAGCAGTCCCGGCGGGGCGTGCTGGCAGTGAACGGCGACAACGGCTATCCCTTTGCGATCCCGGTAAATTATTACTACGATCAGGAGCACGACAAAATCTACTTCCACGGTGCAAAGTCCGGCCAGAAGGTGGACGCGCTGAAACAGAATGATAAGGTATGCTTTACCGTTTACGGCAACGAACACTTTGAGCCGGGCGACTGGGCACCTTATGTGCAGAGCACCGTGGTGTTTGGCCGCTGCCATCTGATCGACGATGCCGCTGCTACCGAGGCCCGCGTGCGGGAGCTTGGCATGAAGTATTACCCCGGCAAGGAAGAGGTGGAAAAGGAAATTGCGCTGGACATCAAGGCCGTGCAGCTTTACGAGATCACCATTGAGCACCTCACCGGCAAACAGATCCAGGAAAAGTAAAAATAAAACAGGGGACTGTTGCGAAATAAAAATGCGATAGCAACTTGCACAAAGAAATAGCACAAAATCAAAAACCCGGAGCCTTATTAAGCCGTTTTGGCTGTGAAAAGGTTCCGGGTTTTGTGCATTGTTTTTTCAGAGAGCTATTTTGCAACAGTCCCGTATAGATCAGTTTGCAGGGAAAGGCCCGGCGGTTATCTGTGTTCCGGACATTTGGGGGCCGCCTTGGTCAGCATCTGCTGGAACTTGCGGGCTGCCGTGTTCAGCGGGCGGTGATGGTCGTACACAAGGCAGATGGAGCGCTGAGGGATGATCTCCTGCAGATGCAGCTGCACGATCTCACCGCGGGCCAGTGCATCCTGTGCCATGGACTGGGGCAGGAACGCAATGCCCAGCTCACTTTTGACAAGGGTCAGCATCTGGTCGGTGGTGGCAGCCTCGGTATCCGGCTTCAGCACCGCACCGTGATCCAGAAAGAACTGCCGGTAAAAGGCGCGGGTCATGCTTTCGTCGCTCAGGGAGATCAGCGGATAATTGTTCAGCTCCTTCAGCGAAAGGTTCTGGCTGGCAAGGGCAGTAAAGGTCCTGCCGCCCACAAGCACCTCATAAAAGGGCTTCAGCTCCACCATTTTCAGGCCACTTTCCACCTCGGCAGGGGTGGTGATGACGGCAAAATCCACCTCGCCGTTTTTCACGGCCTGCAAAGCCTGCGGCGTGGAGTGGTTGGAGATGCGCAGGCGGATGCCGGGATAGTCCGTGTGGAAGGCACGCAGCTTTTCTGCAAGGTAGATGTTCAGCGCAGTTTCGGTAGCGCTGATGCTGATCGCACCGTGTTCCAGCGTGGCGCTGGCGCTCAGCTCTTCTTCTGCATCCTGGATCTGCACCGCCGCAGATGCAATGCGGGAGTAAAGCAGTTCACCCTCCGGGGTAAGGGTAACGCCACGGTTGGAGCGGATGAACAGCACGCAATTCAGCTGGCTTTCCAGCCGGTTCATCGAGTGGGTGATGTTGGGCTGGTTGTTGCCCAGCACCCGCGCGGCTTTGGTGAAATTCTGATATTTCGCGACATAATAAAAGATTTTGTAATATTCCCAGTCCACATACATGGCGGCGTGCCCTCTTTCATGTCAATTTCGTATCGTGATCATGTGCAGGATACTTTTTACACATTCTCTGCTTGCTAGTATAATAACACCGCAATCAAAAATTGCAAGAGGGAATTCAAAAGTATAAAGTGGCTTGAACGGAGGCGGTTCTTATGTCTGAGATCAAAAAGGTCGTGCTGGCCTATTCCGGCGGTCTGGATACTTCCATTATCATCCCATGGCTGAAAGAGCATTACAACAACTGCGAGGTCATTGCAGTGTGCGGCAATGTGGGCCAGAAGGGCGAGCTGGAAGGTCTGGAAGAGCGCGCCAAGGCAAGCGGTGCTTCCAAGCTGTACGTAGAAGATCTGACCGATGAATTTGTGGAGGATTACGTCATCCCCACCATGCAGGCCGGGGCCGATTACGAGGGCTATCTGCTGGGCACCAGCTTTGCACGACCCATTCTGGCAAAGCGTGTGGTGGAGATCGCCCGTGCCGAGGGTGCAGATGCCGTGTGCCACGGCAGCACTGGCAAGGGCAACGATCAGGTGCGCTTTGAACTGGCCATCATGCACTTTGCACCGGACCTGAAGATCATCACTCCGTGGCGTGAGTGGGACATCCAGAGCCGTGACGAAGAGATCGACTATGCCGAGGCACATCACATCCCGCTGAAGATCAACCGCGAGACCAACTACTCCAAGGATAAGAACCTGTGGCACCTGAGCCATGAGGGCCTTGACCTTGAGGACCCGGGCAACGAGCCGCAGTACGATAAGCCGGGCTTTTTGGAGCTGGGTGTCAGCCCCAAGACCGCACCGGACAAGTCCGAGTTCGTGGAGCTGGCATTTGAAAAGGGCGTGCCGGTGAGCCTGAACGGCGAAAAGATGAAGCCCGCCGTCCTCATTGCCAAGCTGAATGAGATCGGCGGCCGCAATGGCATCGGCCTGTACGATGTGGTGGAGAACCGTCTGGTGGGCATGAAGAGCCGCGGTGTGTACGAGACGCCCGGCGGTACCATCCTCTATAAGGCTCATGAGGTGCTGGAAACTCTGACGCTGGATAAGCTCACTGCCCACAAAAAGCGCGAGCTGGCCATCACATTTGGTGAGCTGGTCTATGACGGCCAGTGGTTCAGCCCCCTGCGCAAAGCTCTGAGTGCCTTCGTCACCTCCACGCAGGAAAACGTTACCGGTAAGGTGCGTCTGGAGTTGTACAAGGGCAATCTCATCAATGCCGGTGTCTGGTCTCCGTATTCCCTCTACCGTGAGGACATTGCAACTTTTGCTGCCGGCGGCGACTACAAGCAGAGTGATGCTACCGGTTTTATCAGCATCTATGGTCTGCCCACCAAGGTACAGGCTATTGTAAATAACGAAAAAGAAGGTAAATAAGAAGTTATGCTTACCGCAGTTACTGGTATCAATTGGGGCGATGAGGGCAAGGGCCGCGTCATCGATCTGTTAGCCGAACATGCCGATGTTGTTGCCCGCTATCAGGGCGGCAACAATGCCGGCCACACCGTTGTAACGGAGCAGGGCAAGTTCATCCTGAACCTGCTGCCCTCCGGCATCCTGCACCCGGACGTTGTCTGTGTACTGGGTGCGGGCATGGTGATCGACCTCGATCATCTGGCCGGAGAAATGGATGCCATTGAGGAGCGCGGCGTAAAGGTAGGCTCAGAAAACCTGAAACTTTCAGATAAGGCCACCATCTCCATGCCGTGGCACAAGGTGCAGGACGGCTTGGAAGAGGACCGCCTTGCCCAGAAGGGTGCGGCCTTTGGTTCTACCCGCCGCGGCATTGCCTACGCCTACAGCGACAAATACCGCAAAAAGACCCTGCGTCTGGGCGATCTGCTGCATCTGGACGAAAAGCGCGTGCAGGACCGCCTGCACATGATCCTGGAATCCAAGAATCTGGAGCTGGGTGGCTGCTATCATCAGGAACCCATGAGCTACGATGCTCTGCTGGAATGGTGCCGGATGCAGGCCGGACAGTTTGCACCGTATATCTGTGATGTGGGTGCATTTTTGAAGCAGGCTCACGACAGCGGCAAGCGCATCGTGCTGGAAGCCCAGCTGGGTGCCATGCGCGATATCGATTACGGTATCTTCCCGTTCACTTCCAGCTCCAACACGCTGGCAGCCTATGCGCCGCTGGGCGCAGGCATTCCGAACTGCCGTCTTGACCATGTGGTGGGCGTGCTGAAAGCCTACTCCACCTGCGTGGGTGCAGGCCCCTTTGCCGCCGAGAACGCCATGAGCGAGGACTGGAATGAACAGCTGCGCAAGGCAGGCGGCGAGTATGGTGCGGCCACCGGCCGTCCGCGCCGTGTCGGCCCCTTCGACTGTGTGGCCAGCCGCTACGGCCTTACCTGTCAGGGCGCAGACAAGATCGCCCTGACGAAGCTGGATGTGCTCAGCAGCATGAAAGAGATCCCGGTGATCACCGGTTACACATTGGATGGCGTGCAAGTCCCCAGCTTCGACCCGCTGTCCGACCTTGACCGTGTAGAGCCGGTGGTCACTATGCTGCCAGGCTGGAACAAGGATATCTCCGGCTGCAAGAGCTGGGATGAGCTGCCCAAAGAGGCCAAGGCTTACGTGGAATTTCTGGAAAAGCAGCTGGGCCATGAGATCCAGTTCGTCTCTACCGGAGCCGAGCGCGAGAAGTTCGTGCTGAAAGGAGAATGGCTGTGAGACACTTTATTGAGCCCAACAGCTTTTCTCTGGAAGAGCAGCTGGCCCTTCTGGATCTTGCCGACCGAATGGAGGCCGACCCGGCACCCTATGCCCACCTGTGCGATGGGCGCATTCTGGCCACCCTGTTCTATGAGCCTTCCACCCGCACCCGCCTTTCGTTTGAATCGGCCATGCTGCGGCTGGGCGGAAAGACACTGGGCTTTGCAGGGGCACAGCTTTCTTCCGCCAGCAAGGGCGAGACGGTGGAGGACACCGCCCGCGTGGTGAGCAACTACGCCGATGTGATCGCCATGCGCCACCCCAAAGAGGGCGCACCGCTGCGGGCATCCCTTTCTGCACGTGTGCCGGTGATCAATGCAGGCGACGGTGGACACGCGCATCCCAGCCAGACGATGATCGACCTCATGACGATCCGCCAGCGCAAGGGGCGGCTGGATCATTTGACTATCGGCTTCTGCGGCGACCTCAAGTTTGGCCGCACGGTCCACTCCCTGACCGCTGCGCTGAGCCAGTTTGAGGGCAACCGGTTCGTGTTCATCTCGCCGGAAGATCTGCGCCTGCCGCAGTATGTGAAGAATGAATCGCTGGAGCCGACCCATCAGATCTATAAGGAAACGGCTGACCTTGAAGCCGAGCTGCCGCATCTGGATGTGCTGTACATGACTCGTATCCAGCAGGAGCGCTTTTTCAACGAGGAAGAATACCTGCGCCTGAAAGGCTGCTACCAGCTGGACGAAGCGCTGCTGCAGAAGGCACCGCAGGATATGCCGGTGCTGCATCCGCTGCCCCGCATCGACGAGATCAAAAAGGATGTGGATGACGACCCGCGTGCCGCCTACTTTGATCAAGTGCACAATGGCGTGTATATCCGCATGGCCATCATTCTGGCATTGCTTGATATCCCTGATCCAGTTACCGGCAAAAAGGTGCTGGAAGCATGATATAAACCTCTTCCCCGAATCCTAAAAAGAAAGCCGGGCAGACCGCAGTCTGCCCGGCTTTCTAATATTACTTTAATCCACCACCGGAATGTTCAGCCCGAATTCCAGCGGGCGGAAGCGGGGGCAGACGTTCTCGGTGATGCAGATGACCGATGCGGCCAGTCGGCTGCCGATCTCGCAGGACTCGGCCAGCGTTTTGCCGTAGGTCAGGCCGATGGTGGTGCCGGCAAAGAAGGCATCGCCTGCGCCGGTGGTGTCGATCACATCCACCTTCTTGGCAGGCACCACGCCGCACTCGCCGTTGGCGCGGGCATATACGGCACCCTGACCGCCCATGGTGATCACCATACTGGGAATGTTGGCGCTGTGCACATTGGCGGCCAGAACCCTGCACATCTCGTCCGGGGCCAGATGGCCGTAATCATCGGAGAACAGCAGCCCGGCTTCCTGCTGGTTGCACACAAAGCAATCGATCTGCTGCAGGAAATCCCGGCGCTCCATGGCAATACTCATGTTGGAAATGGCCGCAAAAACCTTTTTGTTGTACTTTTTGGCGTAGTGCAGCACCTGTTTTACAGTATCTTTTTCCAGATCCAGCTCCAGCGCAATGGCATCGCAGTCGGCAAAGATTTCGTCGCCCTTTTCCTTTAAAAGGCCGGTGAGGGGAGTGGTGTCCGGCCGCTTGGAAATGGCTGCATGCACATCGCCGTCGTTGTCAAAGATGGCCAGCCAGGTGCCCATGCCGTCCGGCACGCGCTGGATGTACTTGGTGTTCACCTTGTGGTTCTCCAGCTTGTTGATCACATCCTGTCCCATGCCGGTGTCGTCCACCAGACTGACAAAGGTAGGGCGCAGCTCTACATTGGCGATATCCTCCACCACGTTGCGGCTCACTCCGCCGTGTACCTGCTCAATGCGGCCGGCATTGCGCCCGCCCGGAATATAGGCGGAAAGGGGATAGCCTTTGATATCCACAAAAACAGCACCGAGCACAACGATTCCCATAGCAAAAAACCTTTCTGAACAAGAAATATTTACGTCTATTATACCGTATTCTGACACAATGCGCCATCCCTTTTGCGCAAAAACTCCGCAAAGGTCAGGCAAGGGCTGTCTGCGCTGTGCGCACCAGATATTCCATGGCCTGCATCGGGTACTGTCCGGCAGCAGTCTCACCAGTCAGCATCACGCTGGCCGCGCCGTCCAGCACGGCGTTGTAAATGTCACTCACCTCGGCACGGGTGGGCACGGCGCGGGTGCACATGCTGTCCAGCATCTGGGTCACTACCATAAAGGGCACGCCTGCAGCCCGGCAGGCGGCGGAAAGCTGCTTCTGGCAGCGGGGCAGCTCCCACAGCGGCATGGCATTGCCAAGGTCTCCGCGGGCGATCACCACCTCATCCACAAGGTGGATGAATTCCGGCAGGGCACGCACACCGGTCATGTTTTCAATTTTGGCAAAGATACGGATATCCGCAGCCCCGGCTTCTTCCAGCGCATGGCGCAGGGCCAGAATATCTGCTTTGCCGCGCACAAAAGGCAGCATCACACCGGTAACACCGCACTGCTTTGCAATTTTCAGGTTCTGCAGGTCTTCCTCCGTCAGGGTAGGCGAGGGCACCGCAAGGCCCGGTGCAGCAATGCTTTTGCGGCTCTGCAGGGTGCCGCCGCGCACCACGGTGCACACAAGGGCTTCCGGCAATGCCTGTGTGACCTGCACCAGAAGCTTGCCGTCGTCCAACAGAAGCTGCTGTCCGGGCGCAGCCGCCTGTACCAGAGCTGCCGGGCAAGGTACGCCGTCTGCGCCA
>NZ_FMFG01000003.1:142432-152602 GCF_900066275.1 uncultured Faecalibacterium sp.
GATTCATTTTTTATTTCTAATGTATATTGTAACATGAACTGTCCGGGTTGAAAAGAGCCGGACGCGGGCAGAATAAGGGGATTGAAAAAAAGCGGTAGCAGCCTGCGCGGGGAAATTGCGAAAAATCAAAGACCCGGAACCTTTTGGAGCCGTTTTGGCCCTGAAAAAGTTCCGGGTTTCGTACAATGTTTTTGGAGAGCTGTCTTGCAGCAGCCTCTTTTTGTTGTGGGCAATCAGCCCTCCGATGCAAAAAATTCTTTGGTCAGCCTGACCACCGTGCCGGAAAGCAGCAGCAACGCGAGCAGGTTCGGAATGCTCATCAGGCCGTTGAAGGTATCGGCAATGCTCCACAGCAGGCCCAGATCCATCGTTGCGCCCAGAATGGACACAAAGGAGTAGACCAGAAAGAAGGGCTTTGCCACCTTATCGCTGCGGCACAGGAACACCAGGAACCGGGAACCATACAGGCCCCAGCCGATGATGGTGGAAAAAGCAAAGCAGCACAGGGCCACGGCGGTAAAGATGGAAGCCCAGCCGCCGTAGGTGGTGGTAAAGCCGCTGATGGTCAGCTCTGCACCGGCGGCGGTGCCGTAGTTCACGGTGGTGCCGCTGCACAGAATGACCATGGCAGTCAGGGTGCAGATGACGATGGTATCGGCAAACACTTCAAAGATGCCGAACATGCCTTGCTTGACCGGCTTTTTGGTGTCGGCGCAGGCGTGGGCAATGGAGCCGGTGCCAAGGCCGGCCTCGTTGGAGAAAATGCCGCGGGACACACCCTTCTGCATACTGACGAACAGGCTGCCGATGGTGCCGCCGGTGAACGCTGCCGGGTTGAACGCGCCCGCAATGATGGACTCGAACACATAGGGCAGGCGCTCAAAGTTCAGCACCATAACGCCCACGGACAGCACGATGTAGAACAGAGCCATAAAGGGCACCAGCTTTTCGCTCACGCTGCCAATGCGCTTGATGCCGCCCAGCAGCACCATGGCCACCAGCATGGCCACTGCGATGCCAACCACGAGGTTCAGGGTAGAAAGCGCACCGCCGCCCACCACGCCGTACTCCAGCAGAGCGGTATCGATAGCGGCAACGATGGTATTTACCTGTGTGGCATTGCCGGTGCCAAACACGGTCAGCACGCCAAACAGGGAATACAGCACAGCAAGAAACTGCCAATGCTTGCTCAGGCCGTTTTTAATGTAGTACATGGGGCCGCCTACCCATTCGCCCGCCTCGCTGCGCTCACGGTAGTGCACCGCCAGCGTGACCTCGGCAAACTTGGTGCACATGCCCAGCAGGGCAGAACACCACATCCAGAACACGGCACCCGGTCCGCCAATGGCGATCGCGCCTGCCACACCGGCAATGTTGCCGGTGCCCACGGTGCCGGCCAGCGCGGTGCACACTGCCTGAAAGGGAGTCATGGCGCCATCGGAAGCGTCTTTTTTGCGGAACATGCGTCCAATGGTGATCTTGATGGCGTAGGGAAATTTGCGGATCTGCAAAAAGCCCGTGCGAACGCTCAGGAGCAGGCCTACGCCGATGATGCACACCATGGCGGGCACGCCCCAGATGAATTGGTTGACCGCCTGATTGACGGCCGTGATCGTCTCGATCATATTTTTCCCACATCCTCTGTTAAATTGCGCTTTTCCAGCCGAAATGCCGGAAAACAAACACCTTATTTTACCGCAGTTTTTGCGTACTGTCAAATAAAATGCACAAAAAAGAGGGAGGATTTTTGGCAAACTCTCCCTCAACTGCTTGAAACTATTTTATTTTACTTGTCCTTCGCCGTCCAGCGCTTTCAAGAAGGCTCAGCACTTTCCAACTGCCTTGCGGTACACCGGGTAAGCCACGATGGCGGACAGCACTTCGGTGATCCAGAATGCATGCCACACGCCGTTGGCACCAAGGAAATGGCACAGCACAGCGGCCAGCGGCATGATGAATACGATGTAGCGGCACAGCGAGATGACCAGCGATTCTGCGCCCTTGCCAAGGCCTTCCAGTGCACCGGAAGAGGTGGTGGATACGGCAGAAACCACAAAGCCCAGACAGATGATGCGCAGGGCAGTCTGGCCGATGGCGACGGTTTCGGGGTTGGAAGTGAACAGCTGCATCAGCGGGCGGGAAGCGAACAGGCAGATGACCGTGCCCGCAGCCATGATGGCAGCACTCATGATGAGGGTGAGTTCGTAGAGCTTTTTCACGCGGGCGTGCTGTTTGGCACCGTAATTGTAGCCAATGAGCGGGCGCATACCCTGCACGATGCCATTGGCGGGCAGATACAGGAAGGTCTGCAGCTTGTAGTAAATGCCCAGCACCACCACGTAGCTCTGGGAAAAGCCCGCCAGCAGGCCGTTCAGGAAGGTAACCAGCAGAGAGGGCAGGGCCAGATTGAGGATGGCCGGCACGCCGATGGCATACAGTTTGCCGTCCAGTGCAGCATCCGGGCGCAGGCAGCTGCGGCGCAGTCGGATAGGCAGCTCAGTACGGACGTAAACGAAAAGGTAAACGCACAGGCTCAGCAGCTGGCCGATGCCGGTGGCAAGGGCCGCACCCGCAATGCCCATGGCAGGCACCGGGCCAAGGCCGAAGATCAGGATGGGGTCCAGAAGGATATTGCACACACAGCCAAAGATCAGCGCCGCCATAGTCACCTTCATGCGGCCCACGGCCTGAAACATCTTTTCAAAGGCCAGTGCCGCCATGTTGATGGTGGCAAACAGGAATACGATGGTGGAGTAGGTGATGCCGGATGCGATCAGGCCTGCGTCGCTGGTGAACCGGCGCAAAAAGCCCGGCATGATGACAATGCTGACAATGGTGATGAGAATGCCGTGCATCAGGCTCAGCGCCATACCGTGGGTGGCGGCAGTCTCGGCCTTTTTGTGGTCGCCCGCGCCAAGGTACAGTGCGATCATGGCATTGATGCCGATACCGAAGCCGATGGCGATGGCGTTGGCAAAATTCTGGATCGGGAACACCAGCGACAACGCAGTCATGGCGTCTTCGCTGATGCGGGCCACAAACAGGCTGTCTACAATGTTGTACAGACTGTTCACCAGCATGGAAATAACATTGGGCAGCGCCATGGATACCAACAGCGGCAGCACCGGTTTTTCTTTCATAAAGGTCTCGTTCATAGTGTTTGCATTGCTCCTGTAGAGAAAAGGAATGAATTACTGCAGCCGCGGAATCGTCAGGGCGAGACTGCTCGAAAACAAACGCAGACGCAAAAAAGCCACACAATGGCTTTTTTGAAGTCATTGTGTGGCGAAAAGTAGCATACTGCTGTAAAAATCCACACGAATTTTATTAACTGTAGGATAACACGGCTTCCGGCAGATGTCAAGAGGTCAAACGGATAAAGTATGACTTTTATAGACTTGACCATTTTTCACCGGGAAGCTAAAATAAAAATAGATACTTTATAAAATAAGGAGAATCCTGCCATGAAATGGATGATCGCATCCGACCTGCACGGGTCGGCGTTTTATTGCAAAAAAATGATCAAAGCGTTTGAGCGGGAGAGAGCAGACCGGCTGCTTTTGCTGGGGGATCTTTTGTATCACGGCCCCCGCAACGACCTGCCGGAGGGCTATGCCCCGAAGGAGGTCATCCCGCTCCTGAACGGGCTGAAGCCGGCGCTTTTGTGCGTGCGGGGCAACTGTGACGCTGAGGTGGATCAGATGGTGCTGGATTTTCCCATTCTGGCCGACTATGCGGTGCTGCCGGTGGGCAGGCGGCTCGTTTACGCTACCCACGGTCATGTGCACAACCTGAAAAACCTGCCGCCGCTGGCTCCGGGGGATATCCTGCTGCATGGCCACACCCACATTCCGGCGTGGACAGAGTTCGGCGAAGGCAATCTCTACCTGAACCCCGGTTCTGTGAGCATCCCAAAGGAGGGGAGTGCACATAGCTATATGACACTGGAAGGGGAGACTTTCCTTTGGAAAACGCTGGAAGGCGAAGTGTACCGGGAGCTGGAGCTGTGATGGGGGCAATGGAGCTGGAAGAGAACACGGTTCAGATCCGGGATGATTTCGACCCGGACAAAATTCTGGAAAGCGGCCAGTGCTTTCGCCCCCGGAAGCAGGCGGAGGGCTGGTATCGGTTTGTTTCCGGGAGACAGCTGCTTTACCTCAGACCACTGCGCAGCGGAACCTACACGGTGCGGTGTGAGCCGGGCGCATGGGAAACCTTCTGGCACGGTTACTTCGACCTTGGCCGCAGCTATGCCGCCCTGCGCGGAAAGCTGGACAGCCGGGACGACTTTCTGCAGCGTGCCATGGAATACGGCCGGGGCATCCGGGTGCTGCGTCAGGATGAGTGGGAGATGCTGGTCAGCTTCATCATCTCGCAGCGAAAGAGCATCCCGGCTATCCGCAGGGCGGTAGAGCTGCTTTCGGAGCGGTTTGGCGAGCGGCTGGGCAGCGATAGCGAAGGGCCGGTGTATGCGTTCCCGACAGCAGAAGCGCTCTGCTGTGCCGGGGAGCAGGCGCTGCAGGAGTGCGGTCTTGGCTACCGCACCCGCTACGTGCTGCATGCGGCGCAGCAGGCGGCAGAGGGCACACTGGACCTGAAGAAGCTGGCTTCCCTGCCCGATGAAGCACTTTTTGCCCGTTTGATGGAACTGGACGGTGTTGGCAAAAAGGTGGCAAACTGCGTGTGTCTGTTCGGCTATGGCCGTGTGGGCCGTGTGCCGGTGGATGTCTGGATCGAACGGCTCATCCGGGACGAATTTGCCGGGCAGGACCCGTTCCCGCAGTTCGGGCTGGAAGCAGGCATCGTGCAGCAGTACCTGTTCTTTTATAAAAGAAGCGTGGGATAAGAACCGCGGAGCCGCAGGCAGGAGCGTAGGACCATCCGCTAAGCAAAAAAGGCAACGGCTTCCTCTGTTTGAGGAAAACCGCTGCCTTTTGATCATTTTACCGCCTGCTTTAACCGTTCCAGATCTTCTGCATCCGGGTGAGAAAGGGCGTTGTCAAAATTCTCGATCAGTGCATCCAGATTGGGCAGATGGATCGGCTGCTTTTTCATGCCCTCATACCGCTGGCGTACCGAAAGCGGCATCTTGCCCTGACACATATAACGGCCGAAGACCGTGTTGCTCCTGTCCAGTGAACGCTCCACCTTTTTCAGGATCTTGTTGAAATACTCCTCACTGCCGCCAAAGCCGGCGGTGCCAAAAAGGAAGATATTTTTGCCGTGCAGCTGCTTCAAAAAGTCCAAAGTGCTTTCGTCAGCGTTTCCCTTGTCTGTCCAGAAGCCCACATAGAGGTCGTCTGCTTCCATG
The DNA here is from genome assembly GCF_900066275.1 of uncultured Faecalibacterium sp. Lineage (NCBI taxonomy): Bacteria > Bacillati > Bacillota > Clostridia > Eubacteriales > Oscillospiraceae > Faecalibacterium > uncultured Faecalibacterium sp. The sequence continues at coordinate 147,744 of NZ_FMFG01000003.1, forward strand.
GCAGCAGGGTCCGGGGTGCCAAAATAGCAGCAGTTTTCCTGTGGCAGACAGGCGTGCAGCGTGTCTGCCAATAATTTTGTGTTGCCTGTTTTACTGCTGAATACGATCGCGTAGCTCATAGTTTCTCCTTTGGTCGGTAACAACAAAAAACACCACACGTTTCCGTGCGGTGCTTTTCCTTCTGGTGGAGAATACCGGGATCGAACCGGTGACCTCTTGCATGCCATGCAAGCGCTCTCCCGAACCACGCACTCACGCACCCCCACACAAAGGTGTGAGGATGAACGATATTCGGCGTTGATTCGTTTTATTTCCACAAAAGTGTAATTTGACCTTGGAATCCAACCAGCAATAAAGACAATTTCAAAGAGCAAAGACTTATTGAATTGTATTCTACAGTCAGATATACTTGCTGTCAAGATGTTTCGTGCAATTTATGGCACTAGAGCAAGGCAATATTTTTCCATTTCTAATTACATAGCGCAATTTCGACCTGCAAAATCGAAGTTGCGCCTTTTTCATTTCTCAATAAAAATTTTTTCAGCGGAGGTTTTACAATGTTTCTGCGTCACTGTCGGTTTCAGCCCTTGACACAACCGTGTAAGACTTTCTGTTAGCTGCAGTAACTTTGAAAATTTCGGCTTGTTTTATCCAAGTGTATCCAATGGATGCAGTTTTCCTTTTCGAATTTTATCTCGCAGCCAGTTTTCAGCCATTTCACTACTGTCCAAAATACAGTTCAGCAGCAAGTTTCCATCCTTTGTTTCCATTTCCTCCGGAACATCTGTGTCTGACAACTCCAAAATATTTTTCTGCCGTTCTATTGGAGCTGGATGGCTTGATAGGTTCACCTCTAAACCTCTCAGTTCTGAATATACATCAAACAGACGAAACATTTCAAACAAGATAGCTGGTGCCAAATACTGACATTCATAGAAAACCCTTAATTGTTCCGGGATTTCTCCTGCCTTCTGCTTCATGATAAGCTTAATAAGTAACTGGTACGCATATCGATCCGCACGAAATTCGGTCTTTTTTCCTTCCTGATCCTCTGGATTCATAAGATGATACAACTCGTGTCCCACAACAAACGTCCAAATTGTCCAGTAATTGTCCATTGCTGTGTGTATCAAATTTTCTGGTAACATCGACATCCGATAAAGTTGTTCCTGATTATGCGTTCCAAACTGGTGCTGTCTCCGCTGAAGATCTTCAATCACGTAAAAATTCTTCATACAGCGTATCGTATTTTCTTCGCTTTGGTCATATGCAAGAGAATACATCGTAAAGAGAAACGAAATAATCGTATACTCAAACAATTCGTCAATCAAAATTCCCGGCTCAGTTGGTCCATATGCTTCAGCATTCATCGTCCTCCTGCACCGTGGTGTATACTGAATTGGTATGTGAATATCAAGTGTCTCAAGAATCAAATGCAGCATTTCTTCATCTACGAAATCTTCTTCTTCGTATGAATGCTTTAACACAGCTCTGTCTACAACATCAATCTGCGCCTGTTCCAGCATATTCACAAAAGTATATACGCTATCTCTTCCCTCATCAATATTCCGCTTGTGATAGAAAATGAATCGCATATCATGTGCATTTTCCATGTGAAAATACCTTCTTTTTATTTATCGAGCTTTACCAGTTTATCAATCAGCTCACAAATATGATCATTATCCAGTGGTTTATTTACAATGACTTCCCGCTCAATCTGGACTCCTCCGTTTTCAAGCGGTGTCTCACGGGTCAAAAGCCTTACATGTGTCTCAGAACTGTTCTCTGTTTTCTGCTTTTCTTTTGCTTTCTTCAATCGAATCAGCACTTCATGGGTGATCTTTTTAAGAAGCTCAACTATCATTTCACTCACAACTGCTGTCGCTACAGGGTCTGCTGTTATCAGAACATAAATGCTTACAATGTCTTCAGCTGTGAAGTTATCCGCAGACATCACCTGATAATCAATTTCTCTACACTCATTCAAGGAACGATATGCCTCTTGATATTCACGAGGGACTTCGAGCATTACAGACGCTTTCATTCTATCCGAATCTTCCTTTCCGACTTCTTAAATTCTATTGATATATCATTTCTTTTTTGAATTTACTTTCTTTCAGAGGCAAACCATATTCTACTATTGCTCTTTTCTATTTTATCATACCACAAATTTTTCTGTTTGTAAGCCGAAAAGCGCAAATTTATCGCAAGGAGGTTCTCTCCAATGTCAATTTCGTATTGCCACTATTTCAAAGTACTGCAACATGACCCTTGATTACTTCTATGGACAAGCCGGAGAGCTTTTCGCTTTCTACCGTATCCCCAAAGCACTGTTTCAGGAGCCACAGTTCCAGACTTTGTCAACCGATGCCAAAACACTGTACGGCATCCTGCTTGACCGCATGAGCCTTTCCGTCAAAAATGGCTGGCTGGACGAGCAGGGCCGGGTGTTCATCATCTTCACCATTGAGGATGTCAAGAGGGCGTTGTGTTGCGCAGACAACAAAGCAACCAAGTTGCTCCGGGAACTTGAAAAGTTTGGTTTGATTGAACGAAAACGCAGAGGTCTGGGAAAGCCAAGTTTGGTGTATGTGAAGAACTTTTCAGCAGAATCGTCAAAATCAATATTCCCAAATCGTGATTTTCACGATTCTGGAGGCTTCAAAAGCGCAAGTCAAGACCCTGCAAAATCACGATGTAATAAGACTGATGAAAATAATACTGAAAAGAGTGAAACGTATCCTTTCTATTCAGAAGAAGCAGATGGGATGAGCAAACGCACTCAACTGGAAGAATACTTTTCTCAGTCTTTGGAGGTGGAACTTCTGCTCCGGCTCTGCCCGGATGATGAGGACACCATCTATCAGATCGTAGATTTGCTGGTGGACACCTGCGCCACCAACCGCAAGACGCTGCGCATTGCCGGGGACGATAAGCCCGCCGAAGTGGTACGCAGCCGGTTTATGAAGCTGAACGCCGACCATATTCGCTTTGTGCTGAAGTGCCTTGCAGAGAACAGCAGCCCGATCCGAAACATGAAACAATATCTGCTTGCTTCTCTGTACAACGCACCGACTACAATGCAGCTTTCCTACCAGAACCAAACCAACCACGACTTAGCGAATCGGAGATGATGAAAATTTCAAAGAAAGCAACCACAATAGCCATCGTCAACCAGAAGGGCGGAACCGGCAAGACCACCACCTGTGAAAATTTGGGCGTTGGACTTGCAGCCGAAGGCAAAAAAGTTCTGCTGGTGGACGCTGACCCGCAGGGCAGCTTGACCATCAGCATGGGCTGGCAGCAGCCCGATGAACTGCCCACCACTCTTTCCACCCTGATGGCAAAAGCCATGAACGGCCAGAGCATTCCGCCCGGTGAAGGCATCCTGCACCATGCAGAGGGCGTTGACCTGATTCCGGCAAACATTGAACTGGCAGGGCTGGAAGTCTCTCTTGTCAACACCATGAACAGGGAAAAGATGCTCAAGCAGGTGTTGGACGGTGCAAAACGAGAATATGACTTTATCCTGTTGGATTGCACCCCTTCCCTTGGGATGCTGACCGTCAATGCCTTGGCAGCGGCGGACACCACCCTGATTCCGGTGCAGGCGCAGTACCTGTCTGCAAAGGGTTTGGAACAGCTTTTGCAGACCGTCCAGAAGGTCCGGCGGCAAATCAACCCCAAGCTGAAAATTGAGGGTATCCTGCTGACTATGACCGACAGCCGCACCAACTATGGGCAGCAGATCGACAATCTGATTCGGGGTGCTTACGGCAGCAAGATCAAGGTGTTCGACCAGACCATTCCCCGGTCTGTCCGTGCTGCGGAAATCAGTGCTGTGGGCAAAAGCATCTTCCAGCATGACCCCAAAGGCAAGGTGGCAGAAGCCTATAAATCTCTGACCGAGGAGGTGATGGCGAATGCCGAAAGGCAGCTTAAACGTGTCGCTGAAAGGGGCAGATGACATTTTCTCCACCGAGGAATCCCGGCAGGAGCAGCAGCGGGAACAGGTGCAGCAAATCCCCATCGGAGAGCTGTTTCCTTTCAAAAACCACCCCTTTAAGGTTTTGGATGACGAGTCCATGCAGCGCACGGTAGAAAGCGTGGAACAGTACGGTGTGCTGTCTCCGCTGATTGCCCGCCCACGCCCGGAAGGTGGCTACGAGATCATCTCCGGGCACCGCCGCCAGCACGCTGCACAGCTTGCCGGGCTGGATGCCCTGCCCGTTATCGTCCGTCAGATGGATGATGATGCCGCTGTTTTGCTCATGGTGGACAGCAATCTCCAACGTGAGAACATTCTGCCCAGTGAAAGGGCTTTCGCTTACAAGATGAAGCTGGAAGCAATCGAACGAACTGTTGGACGACCCAAAAATGTGGGACAAGTTGTCCCAGATTATTTCGGGAAACGCAGTACAGAGATTGTTGCTGAAGGAACAGGCGAAAGTTATAAGCAAGTCCAGCGTTTTATCCGCCTGACCAACCTTATCCCGGAACTGCTGGATATGGTAGACGAAAAGAAAATTGCTTTTAATCCCGCTGTGGAGTTGTCCTATCTGGACGAAAGCCAACAGCGGGATTTTTTAGAAGCGATGCAAGACACCCAGAATGCTCCATCCCTTTCCCAAGCGCAGCGGCTCAAAAAGCTGGCGCAGGAAGGGCACTTCTCGTATGACGTTGCCTTTGCCGTTATGGGAGAAGAAAAAAAGGACGAACTGGACAAAGTGGTCATCAAAAACGACACCCTGCGGAAGTATTTCCCACGCAGCTACACCCCGAAACAGATGGAGGACACTATCATCAAGCTGCTGGATCAGTGGCAACGCAAACAGCAGCGGCAGAATGAACGCTAACTT
>NZ_FMFG01000041.1:0-20129 GCF_900066275.1 uncultured Faecalibacterium sp.
CTTTTCAGCGTCTATTGGTTCTTTTCAAGGGCTTCCTGCTGAGGCTTTGGAAGTCATTCTTTTGTCTCAGCGCTTGGCGCTCAAGTATAATACCACACCCTCGCCTCCTTGTCAACACTTTTTGACAGATTTTTTCCATTCTTTTTTGCGTGCACCCCAAAACAGCAGCAGGCCGCAGGAAAAACTGCGCCGCAGCTGCATTGCAGCTGCGGCGGCAAAAGCGGAAGAGTCCTCTCCCGGAAGTATTCAGGTTTTCAGGATCTTCGCAGGGTCAGCCAGACTGCAGCAGCCAGCATGGGCAGCATTCCGATCAGGCCAATGGGTGCCGGACCCAATACATTGTAATAGCTGTCTGCCGGGTTCGTCAAAACCACAAACAGCGCTGCCACCGCATTGAACGCGCCGTGCGCAATGGACGGCACCCAGATGCACCCAGTCTTTTCATAGAGCCAGTCCAACAGGGTATTGAGCGCAAAGCAGACTATGCACCACACGAAAAGGCCCAGCACTGGCGCGCCCAAGTAGTTGGTGCCGTATTCGTAGCCTACCAGCAGCATCAGCGGCCAGTGCCAGACACCCCAGATCACGCCGCCCAGCAGGCGGCCGTTGAGCAGGCCGAGCTGCTTCTTCAGGTGAGGCATCATATACCCGCGCCATCCGGCTTCCTCGCCCAAAGCTGCGAACATATTGATGACCGGAGCCAGCGTGACCGCGAACAGACCTGTTTCCAGCATGTAGCTGAGGTTGGATACGCCCAGCTCCCTGCGCAGGGTCTGAGCGTCCATCTCGCCGCCGTAGGCCGCTGCCAGCCAGCTGCCGGAGAGGTCCAGTCGATGCGGGAACACCGCAAAATAGAGCACTGCGGCCAGCACCGTAAATAACGCCGGGCCGAACCACGCCGCCAGCCAGTAGCGGCGCTTGCCCTGCACCTTCCAGCCGATGCCGGTGGGCTGGCGCAGAAAGACCTTTTGCACCAGCAGCACCGCCAGCAGCGGGCAGAGCATGGTGGCGACCAGCGCCAACTGATACAGCACGGCATTCTGCTTTTGCAGCAGCGCCATGCAGCCGCCGACCTGACACAGCCATGCCAGACCAAATGCTAACAGGAAATAAAGGCCGAAGCCCTGCTTTTCTTTTGTGGTCATACGAACTTCACCGCCGTTCCATAAGCAATGACCTCTGCTGCGCCCTGCATGACGCTGGCGGAAGCGTAGCGCATCCCTACAACTGCATCCGCACCAAGGGCCTCTGCATCCTTGACCATGCGTCCTGTGGCGATCTGCCGGGCTTCGGTGAGCATATCCGCGTAGTCGGTCACTTCACCGCCCACCAGCGTGCGGAACCCCGCCATCAGATCGTGGCCCAGATTGCGGCTCTGCACCGTGCTGCCGCGCACCACGCCCAGCGCTTCCAGCTTTTTGCCGGGCACTTCGTTAATAGTTACGATAAGCATCTTCTTCTCCCTTTCCGATCTCTTCAATGCGTTCCAGCAACACCTTCAGCGTGCCCACAATGCACCCCACCGGGATGCCGAACAATACGATGAGCAGCGGCAGCGGCGGCGCTTCCTGCGGGTCGCTGTAAAAGGCCCACGCCATCGTTGCGATCACAAAAGCCATCAGCGCCACAAAAAGGGCAGCGCCGATACAGGCACCGCGGATGCGCTCGCCTTTTCGGTCTGTGCGTTCAATGTTCACAAAGGTCACTCCCTGTTCCTCCCGTGCAGCAAGGCGCGCAAGCGTCTGCTCCACATCCAGTTCTTCAAGGTTTCCGGAAGCCTTTTCCAATACGGTACAGAAGCCGATGGCTTCGTCCAGATCCTTGCGGCGGGTGCTCAGACGTTCCAGCTGCTGGGCCATTCCCTCGGCCAGCGTCTTCTGCCCTTCCAGCATTTCCCGGATCTCGGCCAGCGGCACATCCAGCTTGCGCAGCAGCTTGATGCGGCGCAGGCGTTCCACGTCCGCCTGCGAGTAGCTGCGGTAGCCGTTGCCCGGCTCGCGGCTGGGGGTAATAAGCCCCTCCTCCTCGTAAAAGCGGATGTTCTTTTTGGTCACGCCCACAGCGGCTTCCACTTCGTTGATCTTCATGGCTCCGGTGCCTCCTTACGTGCCTATGTTACACCTTCCAGAAAGGGGAAGGTCAATAGATTTTAATAGAAAAGTGAGACTCCCCCAGTCTGCTTCGCAGACAGCCCCCTCGGAGATGGGGCCTTTGGCAAAACATAAAACTTTGCCGCACTGCCAAAGGCTCCCTCCTTGAGGGAGCTGGCGAGCGAATGCGAGACTGAAGGAGTTCTTATTTTATCAGAAGTAGCACTTGATCTGGAACCGGTCGGCGCTGTCCTGCTTTTTCTCCACCACAATGTGCTCATGGTTGAAGTCGAAGTGCACCGGGGTGCACAGGTCGGTATTGCGGGTCAGGCGCAGCAGTTCCTGCACCCGCTTTTTCTCCTCCGGCACATAGAACAGGTAGCTCACGCCCTCCTTTTTGGCACGGCCGGTGCGGCCGATGCGGTGGGTGTAATGTTCGTTCTCACTGGGCACATCGTAATTGATCACGGCATCCACATCCGAAACATCGATGCCGCGGGCGGCAACGTCGGTGGCTACCAGAATGGCCAGCTTGCCGTCCCGGAAGTTCTGCATGATCTGGTTGCGCTCCTTCTGGGAGAGGTCGCCGTGGAGACAGTCCACCGAGAAGCCCAGCCGTGCCAGCTGGTTGGCCAGAGTGGCAGTGTTGAACTTGGTATCGCAGAACACCATCACACGCTTGTAGTTCTCACCAATGATGATCTGTGCAAGGTCGGAAAGCTTGTTGCGGCCGGAGGTCTCCAGCATATACTGGGTGATCTTGGGCTGGCTTTCTTCCTTGGGCTGGACGGTGATTTCCTCGGCGTTGTGCTGGTACAGCCAGCCGATGTCCATTACCTCGCGGCTGATGGTGGCCGAGAACATGGAGAGGGACTTGCGGGCCTTCATCATTTCAATGATATGCCGCACATCCTTATAGAAGCCCATGTTCAGCATTTCGTCGGCCTCGTCCAGCACGATCTGGGTCACATGGGAGATATCAATGGAATGGTGCTTGTAGTGGTCCATCAGACGGCCCGGCGTTGCCACCACGATCTGGCAGCCCTCGGCAAGGCGCTTTGCCTGCTTTTCCATGTTGGCACCGCCGTACACGCAGGCCACCTGCACTTCGGGCATGAAATAGGTCAGTTCTTCCAGCTCCTGCGCGATCTGCTGGGCCAGCTCCCGGGTGGGGGCCATGATCACGGCCTGCGGGTACTTGTTTTCCGGTAAGATATGCTCCGCCACCGGGATGCCGAAGGCACAGGTCTTGCCGGTGCCGGTGGGGGCTTTTGCGATCACGTCATAGCCCGCCATCATGACGGGGATAGTCTTTTCCTGAATTTCGGTCATTTCGGCAAAGCCCATGCGCTCCACGGCCTTGTGGATGGCGTCGCTGCACTGCAACTCACTGTAAAGCATCTGATTCTCCGTTCCTTTGTCATTTTATATTCTGAACCCAGTATAGCATGAAATGCCGCACTTGTCAGCAGGTTCTTAACGAACTCCTTCCGTCATCGCTAATGCGATGCCACCTTCCTTCCAGAGGGAGACTTTTCCGCACGGCGAGGCTCTCTCTCCGAGGGAGCTGTTGAGCAAAAGCGAAACTGAGGGAGTTACAAACAAAAAGAGCTGCGCCCCGAGTGGAGGGCACAGCTCTTTGCATTTGATTTGAGGATCAGACAGCTTCCTCAGTCTTGGCAGCCTTGCCTGCTTCCAGCTTCTGCTTGAAGCGGCCGCTGGCCTTGAAGCCGGGGATGGAGGTGGACTCCAGACGGCTGGAAACCTTGGTCTTGGGGTTGGTGTAGGCCTTGGGCTTGCGGGGACGCATCTCAAAACGGCCAAAGCCTGCGATGGTCACCTTCTCGTCTGCGCGCAGGCAGTCGGCGATCTGGTCAAACATTGCATCCATCGTGGTCTCGACCTGTGCTTCGGTGAAGCCGGTCTTGCGTGCCACAGTCTCGATCATCTGGGAACGGGTCATGTATCTATATCCTCCTGGAGTGTCCAAAAGTAACGTCTTTTGGCAAATTTTGCGTTGTTGAGTATAACATAATTCACACACTGTTTGCGACAGATTGCGCACAAAACGTCATTTATTGCGCACGAACTTATGTAATCTCTCTCCGTCCTTCACAAATACAGCGCCCGCTGTTTTGGCGGGCGCTGCAAAAAAGCATTTTACGGGTAATTCGTGAGGTAATTATTTGCGGTGATACAGGGTGGCAATATCCACCAGCGGGATATTTTCCAGACTGTGATCACTGCGCAGGCAGTCCACCAGAGCGTTGGCGGTGTCCACTGCGGTGATGCAGGGGATGCTCAGCTCCACAGCCTTGCGGCGCAGGCGGACGGAGTCGCGCTTGGGGTCACGGCCCTTAGCGCTGGTAGAGAACACATAATCCACCAGACCGCTCTGCAGCAGGTCCACGATGTTGGGCGACTCGCCGGACATATTGCGCACCTCGTTGCAGGGCACCATGTGCTTGTTGAGCCATGCGCAGGTGCCGGAGGTACCGTACAGCTTGTAGCCCATGCTCTTGAGCTTCCATGCGATATCCACGAACTCCGGCTTGTCGCTGTCCTTCACGGTGAAGATGCAGCAGCTTGCAGGGCCGGGGGTCTTGAAGGTGTAGCCCGCGCCGATGAGGCCCTTGAGCAGGGCATCGTGGTAGTTGGGGGCAATGCCCAGCACTTCGCCGGTGGACTTCATCTCGGGGCCGAACTGGGTATCCACACCGTGCAGCTTTTCAAAGCTGAACACAGGCACCTTGACGGCCACATAAGGTGCGTTGGGGTGCAGGCCGGTGCCGTAGCCCATATCTGCCAGCTTTTCGCCCAGACAACAGCGCACCGCCAGATCCACCATGGGCACGCCGGTGACCTTGGAGATATACGGCACGGTACGGGAGGAACGGGGGTTCACCTCAATGACGTACACCTTGCCGTTGGAAACTGCGTACTGCACGTTCACCAGACCGTTGACATGCAGCTCGCGGGCAAAGCGGCCGGTGTAATCCACCATGGTGTCGATCTCGGCCTGAGTCAGGTGCTGTGCCGGGTAGACGCAGATGGAGTCGCCGGAGTGCACGCCGGTGCGCTCCACCTGCTCCATAATGCCGGGGATCAGGAAGTTTTCGCCGTCGCAGATGGCATCCACTTCGCACTCGGTGCCCAGAATATACTTATCCAGCAGCACAGGGTGATCCATGTCCACATGCTCGGTGATAACGCCCATGTACTCGATCACGTCCGCCTTGGTGTAGGCCACGATCATGTTCTGACCGCCCAGCACGTAGGAGGGACGCATCAGCACCGGCAGGCCGATCTCGTCGGCGGCAGCCAGAGCCTCGTCCAGATTGAAGACAGTGCGGCCCGGTGCGCGGGGGATCCTGCAGCGCTCCAGCAGCTCGTCGAAGCGCTCACGGTCCTCTGCTTCATCGATGGCATCTGCCGGGGTGCCCAGAATGGGCAGGCCGATCTCGTCCATGTGCTTTGCCAGCTTGATGGCGGTCTGGCCGCCGAACTGCACCACGCAGGCATCCGGCTTCTCGGTGGCAATGATGTTGTCCACGCTCTCCGGGTTCAGCGGGTCAAAGTACAGACGGTCGCCGGTGTCAAAGTCGGTGGAGACGGTCTCGGGGTTGTTGTTGACCAGGATGGCTTCGCAGCCGTGCTTCTTCAGGGTCCACACACAGTGCACCGAGCAGTAGTCGAACTCGATGCCCTGACCGATGCGGATGGGGCCGGAACCAAAGACCAGCACCTTCTTTTTCCTGGGCTCGCCCTTGGCGGATGCTTCGGCTTCCTTCTCGGCAATGAACTCAGCAGCTTCGTTGTCGCCGTCGTAGGTGGAGTAGAAATAGGGGGTGTTGGCCGAGAACTCGGCAGCACAGGTATCCACCATCTTGAAGCCGGCGCGGTAGTTCTCCACAGGCAGGGTGTCCACCTGTGCCAGACGCTTGATGGTCTTATCCTGGAAGCCGTACTTCTTGGCAGTCTTGTACTGTTCTTCGGTCAGCACGCCGTTGCACTTGGCAAGACCCTTTTCCAGATCTGCCAGATGCTGCATCTTGTCCAGGAACCACCAGTCGATCTTGGTGATGCGGTAGATGGTCTGGTGGTCGATGCCGCGCTTGAGGGCCTCGTATACGCAGAACACGCGCTCGGCATCCTGAACATGCATGTGGGCCACGATCTCGTCATCGGTCAGCTCCTCAAAGGGCTTGTGGGTCAGGGTGTCCATACCCAGCTCAATGGAGGAGACCGCCTTCATCATGGCAGCCTCGAAGCTGTTGCCAATGCTCATCACCTCGCCGGTGGCCATCATCTGGGTGCCCAGAGACTTGTCGGCGTAGACGAACTTATCAAAGGGCCACTTCGGGTACTTGACCACGATGTAGTCCAGCGCAGGCTCAAAGCAGGCGCAGGTCTTGCCGGTGACATCGTTGGTGATCTCGTCCAGCGTGTAGCCAATGGCGATCTTGGTAGCCACCTTGGCAATGGGATAACCGGTGGCCTTGGAAGCCAGTGCGGAAGAGCGGGACACACGGGGGTTGACCTCGATGACCGCGTAATCGTAGCTGTCCGGTTTCAGGGCGAACTGGCAGTTGCAGCCGCCCTCAATGCCCAGCTCGGTGATGATATCCAGAGCAGCGGTGCGCAGCATCTGGTATTCGTGGTCGGTCAGGGTCTGGGAGGGAGCCACAACCACCGAGTCGCCGGTGTGGATGCCCACAGGGTCGAGGTTTTCCATGTTACACACGGTGATCACATTGCCCTTGTGGTCGCGCATGACCTCGTACTCGATCTCTTTCCAGCCGGCAATGCACTTTTCCACAAGGATCTGATGGATGGGGGAAAGGCGCAGGCCGTTGGTGCCGATCTCGATGAGCTTTGCCTTGTTCTCGCAGATGCCGCCGCCGGTGCCGCCCATGGTAAAGGCCGGACGCACGATGACCGGGTAGCCGATGCGGTCGGCGCAGGCCAGAGCGTCCTGCAGCGTTTCCACCACCTCAGAGGGGATGATGGGCTGGTGCAGCTTTTCCATGGTCTCCTTGAACAGCTCGCGGTCCTCGGCACGGTCGATGGTCTCGGGCTTGCAGGCCAGCAGGCGGATGCCGGTGCGGTCCAGATAGCCGGAGCGGGCCAGCTCCATGGACAGATTCAGGCCCATCTGACCGCCGAGGTTCGGCAGCACGGAGTCCGGCTTTTCGATGTCCAGAATGCGCTCCACGACTTCCAGCGTCATGGGCTCGATGTAAACATGGTCGGCCACATCCGGGTCGGTCATGATGGTTGCGGGGTTGGAGTTCAGCAGAACGGTCTCGATGCCCTCTGCCTTCAGGGCGCGGCAGGCCTGCGTGCCGGAGTAGTCGAACTCCGCAGCCTGACCAATGATGATGGGGCCGGAGCCAATGACCAGCACCTTCTTGATTCTAGGGTCCTTCGGCATTTCAGCGTGCCTCCTTTTTTGCTGCTTTAACGTTGTTCAGGAAGCGGTCGAACAGAAACTCGGTATCCTTGGGGCCGCCGTTTGCTTCCGGGTGGAACTGCACGGTAAAGCAGTTCCACTTCTTGTACTTGATGCCCTCACAGGTGCCGTCGTTGGCGTTCACCTGTGCCACCTCGCCCATCTCGGCGGGCAGCTCGTCGCCCACCACAGCGTAGCCGTGGTTCTGGCTGGTGATGAAGGTGCGGCCGGACTCAAAGTCGGTCACGGGCTGGTTGGCACCGCGGTGGCCGTATTTGAGCTTCATGGTCTTGGCACCGGCTGCCAGAGCACTCAGCTGGTGGCCCAGACAGATGCCGAAGGTGGGGATGTTCAGCTCAAAGATGTGCTTGAGGTTCTCGATGACCTCCACGGGTTCCGCCGGGTCGCCGGGACCATTGGACAGCATGATGCCGTCCGGAGCAAGGGCCTTGATCTCCTCTGCCGTTGCAAAGGCGGGCATGACCGTCACCTTGCAGCCGCGCTTGACAAGGCAGCGCACGATGTTGCGCTTGCAACCGTAGTGCATCAGCACGATATGGATCTCGCCCTGCGGGTTGAACACCTCGGGCTTTTCACAGGTAACATTCTTCACCGCATCGGTGACGGCGTAGGCGCGGATCTGAGCCAGCAGAGCCTCGGTCTCGGCCTTGTTGGCCGGGTCGGCGGGGTCGAAGGTGGTCAGGATGGCACCGTTCATCACACCGCTCTCGCGGATGATGCGGGTCAGGTGGCGGGTGTCGATGCCCTCAATGCCGATGGTGTTGTTCTTTTTCAAAAAGCTGTCCAGCGTTTCCTCGCAGCGCCAGTTGGAGGGGGTGGTGCAGGCCTCGCGCACGATGTAGCCCTTTGCCCAGATGCGGTCGGACTCCATGTCGTCCTTATTCATGCCGTAGTTGCCGATAAGGGGGTAGGTCTGGGTGATGACCTGGCCATAGTAACTGGGGTCGGTCAGGGTCTCCTGAAAGCCCACCATGCCGGTGGCAAAGACCACCTCGCCCACGGTGACGCCCTCGGCACCCACCGACTGGCCGGCAAAGACCATGCCATTTGCCAAAAGAAGATATGCGTTCATAGTTTTCCTCGTTTCAACACATTACAGGGTCTGCTTTGCTTCCTGCTTCATCTTGCGGCTGCCCAGATGTACCAGCGGCAGCTTGCCTTCCTTGCAGATGGGGCACTCTTCCGGTGCGTAGTTGGGCAGGTCCAGCTTGAGGGCGCTTGCCACGATGGGAATGGGAGACGGAGCCTCGGGCTTGGTGCGGTCCACCACGCAGGTGATGCCCACGCAGATGCCGCCGTTCTCTTCGATCACGCGCTTGGTCTCCAGAGAGGAGATACCGGTGGTGACCACGTCCTCAGCGATGAGGCACTTCTCACCCGGGTGGATGGCGAAGCGCTTCAGGGTCATCACATTGTCCACGCGCTCGGTAAAGATGGCGCGCTTGCCGGTCTGGCGGGCCAGCTCGTAGGCATAGACGATACCGCCCATCGCGGGGCCGACGATGACGTCCACATCCATTTCCTTGACCTTATCTGCCACGATCTTCATCACCTCGGCGCAGCGGTCGGGGTACTGCTGCAGATAAGCCATCTGGCAGTATGCGCTGGAATGGCGGCCGGAGGACAGCAGGAAGTGACCTTCCAGGAACGCGTCACAGCTCTTCAGGATCTCAAGTGCTTCACTCATTGTACTTCTCCCTCTCTTTTATAAAAATGTCTTTTGAACGGTATTGTACCACGCTTTTGCGTGATTTGCAAATTTATGCAGTAGCTTTGTTTTTATGCGCATAAATCAGTATTTATGCTGGTATATCAATCGGATTATTCAGCATTCCGGGCACATCCGCGGATCTCGTCCAGCGTTTTCACGCCGTTCTTGTCCATCCATGCGGCCATCTCGTCGGCAATGGTCTCCATGGCGCGGGGGTTGGCAAAGTTTGCGGCACCCACCTGCACCGCCGCAGCACCTGCCATGATGAACTCCAGTGCGTCACGGCCCGTGGCGATGCCGCCCAGACCCACCACCGGGATGTTCACAGCGCCCACGGCCTGCCAGACCATGCGCAGGGCAATGGGCCGCACCGCCGGGCCGGACAGGCCCGCAAAGATGTTGTTGAACACCGGGCGGCGCTTTTCCAGATCGATGGCGCAGGCCTGGAAGGTGTTGGTCAGGCTGATGGCATCCGCACCGGCGGCTTCCACGGCCTTGCACATCTCAGGGATGTTCTCGGCCTGCGGGCTCAGCTTGACCATCAGGGGCTTTTTGCAGGCAGCGCGCACCATGCGCACCACCTCACCGGCAGCTTCGGCTTTCACGCCGTAGGCCATGCCGCCCACCTTGACGTTTGGGCAGGAGATGTTCAGCTCCACGATGTCCACTGCGCTGTCGCTCAGCATTGAGGCACCTTCCACATACTCTTCCTCGCTGTGGCCGCCAAGGTTGGCAATGGCCACCGTGCCGTACTTCTGCTTCAGTTCCAGCATCTCGGGCAGCTCCACGTCAATGAAGTGCTGCACGCCGGGGTTCTGCAGGCCGATGCTGTTGATGAGGCCGGAAGGGGTCTCCCACAGGCGCTCGCCCTTGTTGCCGTACTGGCCGTGCAGGGTCAGGCCCTTGCCGGAGATGCCGCCGATCTTGGCAAAGTCTGCCAGCTCTTCGTACTCCACACCGTAGCCCACAGTGCCGGATGCGCCGATGACCGGGCTGTTCATCACAAAGCCCAGCAGGTTGGTTTTCAGGTCAGCCATCAGAAGAACACCTCCGTTGCATCAAATACCGGGCCGTTCTTGCACACGCTCTTGCCCTCGCCGCTCCTGGTCTCGCAGGTGCAGCCAAGGCAGGCACCAATGCCGCAGGCCATCTTCTTTTCCATGCTCACAAAGCAGGGGGTGCCCTTCTCGGCACACAGGCGGGCGGCGTTCTTCATCATGACCGTGGGCCCGCACACCAGCACCACGTCGTAGTCGGCGGGGTCGTACAGCTGGGTGACAAAGCCGTGGAAGCCCACCGCGCCGGTGTCGGTGGACACCTTGACAAGGTTTGCGATCTCGCGGTACTCCTCCATGCAGTAGGGGGCATCCCGGAAGCCGAAGAACACATCCGGCTTCACACCTGCCGCTGCCAGTTCACGGGTGAGCTGGAACATGGGCGCAGTGCCGATGCCGCCGCCCACTACAGCGATTTTTTTGTACTTGCTCAGGATGTCCGGCACATCAAAGCCGTTGCCCATAGGGCCGGTGAGCTGGAAGGTATCCTTCATTTTGAGCTGCGCGATCTTTTCAGTGCCCTCGCCCACCACCTGATACAGAAACTCGATGGTGCTGCTGTCCGGGTTCCAGCGGTGCACGCTGATGGGCCGGGACAGGAAGGGGGCTTCGTCTGCGCCCCATGCACGCAGGGTAAAGAACTGGCCTGCGTGGGGTGCGTGATCGCGGTCCGGCCAGACCACCGTCAGCAGGCGGATGTCCGGGGCAATGACCTCATTGCGCAGAACAGTGGCTTCACAGCAGGCTGCACGCATGAGCAATGGCCTCCTTCATATTCACACATTCGTTGTAAGCGGCTTCGTCAAAGGCAGTGCCCGGCTGCTTCTTATAGGCCAGCAGGATGCCGCGGCTGGAGTTGACCACGCCGCCGTTGCCCTTGGTGAGGTACTGGGCAATGTCCTCGGCCTTGCCGCCCTGTGCGCCGTAGCCGGGGATCAGGAAGAAGCTGTCCTGATACTTTGCACGGATCTCGGTGGCCTCCTCGATGTGGGTGCCGCCGATAACCAGACCGATGGAGGAGTAGCCGTGCTCGCCCATGTAGTCCTTGCCCAGAGCGTTCAGCTTGTCGCCCACCAGATCGTAGACGTGGCGGCCGTCGGCCAGCTTCTCGTACTCAAAGTCCTTGGCACCGCCGTTGGAGGTGCGGCAGAGCACGAACATGCCCTTGCCCTGCTTTTCAGCGTAGGGCAGGTAGGGGCTGATGGAGTCCAGACCCATATAGGGTGCCAGCGTGACGAAATCGCTCTCGAAATCGCCGGTAAAGTGACCCATGGCGTACATCTCGGCGGTCTTGGCAATGTCGCCGCGCTTGATGTCGGCGATCACCGGCACACCGGCCTCGCGCACCGCCTTCAGGGTGTCGGCGTAGGCCTTCATGCCCTCAAGGCCCAGAGACTCGTAGTAAGCGATCTGCACCTTGTAGCAGCCTGCCACGGCCTTGGTGGCGTCGATGAGCTTCCTGTTGAAGCGCACGATGTTCTCACCGCGGGACAGGGTGCTGTCCACGAAGTCCTCGGGCAGGTAGCTGAAATCGGTATCCAGACCTACGCACACCGGGCCGCGGGCTTCCACTGCTTCGTAAAGCTTATCCATGTTGGTCATTGTGGGTTCCTCCTGTTTGCTCTCTTATTGATTCTTATCTTATATAATATTGTTTTTTCAATTCTCTGCCTGATAGGTCAGCTTGCCGCCCTTGATGGTGGCGCACACCTTGCCGTACAGCTCAGCGCCGTCGAACGGGGTGTTGTGAGATTTGGAGTGCAGCTTGTCCTTATCCACGGTGTAGGGGGTATCCAGATCCACCAGCACCATGTCGGCATCGTAGCCCGGCTCCAGCTGGCCCTTGGCAAGGCCCAGAATTTCTGCCGGGCGGGTGCTCATCAGGTGCACCAGCACTTCCAGCGGAAGGCCTTCCTGCTTGCAGAGCTTGGTGTAGCAGACGCCGAAAGCGGTCTCGCTGCCCACCATACCGGCCATGCCCTTGAGCTTGTCCTCTTCGGAGTGGGGCGCGTGGTCGGTTGCAATGGCATCCACGATGCCGGTGCGGATGCCGTCCACCAGCGCCTGCACATCGTCGGCGGTGCGGATGGGCGGGTTCACACGGTAATCGCAGGTATCATTGGTGAACCACAGGTGGTGCGGGGTCACCTCGCAGGTGACGGGTGCCCCCCGCAGCTTTGCCATCTGGATGGCATCCAGCGCACCGCGGGTGGACACGTGGCACATGTGCAGCTTGGTCTGGTAGTATTCGCTCAGCCAGCAGTTGCGCACCGTCTCAATGTCCTCAGCCAGACGGTAGTCCCACGGGCTGATCTCCATATCCTCGGCGTGGCTCATCACGGTGATATCCTTCTGGGTGCAGATGGCGAAAGCCTTTGCCATGGTGGCATTGTCCTGCACGCCGTGGCCGTCCTCGGTGATGAACTTCACACCGGCAGGCAGGGTCTTGAGGTGGTCGATGCTCACACCGTCAAAGTTCTCGGTGATGGAGACGGTCTGGTTCACATCGCACAGGCCTACTTCGGCAGCCTTCTGCTCCACCATGAACGCCTGTGCCGCAGAAGAGCACACCGGCTTTGTGTTGGGCATCAGGTTCACGAAGGTATAACCGCCGGCGGCTGCGGCGCGGCTGCCGGTCTCGATGTCCTCCTTGTACTCAAAGCCCGGGGTGCGCCAGTGGCAGTGCAGGTCCACAAAGGCGGGCAGCACGGTCAGCCCGCCGGCATCAATGACCGTTTCGTTCTCCCCGGCCAGTGCCTCCAGCTCCTGACCTACAGCAGCGATCCTGCCGTCCTTTACAAAAATCTCAAGCGGTCTTCCTTCGGTGTTCACAGCATTTACAAGCAGCATCGCAGTTCCCTCCTGATTTGCGTTTGTCTGGTTCGGCTTTCCGGCTTACGGGCAAAAAAAAACTTTTCCCCGCAAAGGGAAAAGCTCATTCCACAAAAAAAGGAAACAACGAACCCACGGCAAAACCGGATGCGAACTGCTTGTTCAGTTTGGTGCACATCGCGCTTTTCTGCATGGTGCTGTCTCCTTTTATAAGTCTGGAATCTTTTCATAATATTTTAGCATAGAAGCGCGAAATGTGTCAATGCTTCCGCATATATTTTGTTGCAAAAAGGTTTGCCGCTTCCCTCCCGGAATTTTAGCTACTCTACCCAAAAGCAGTTTTTCCCCGCCAGATTCAGGGTTAGTCATGTCAATTCCTAGCATATTGCTGTACATTCCCGTCCGGGTGTGCTATTATAATATGGTCAAAAGAGTCAGAGGCTGTTTTCATGGCAGAGGCGTGATTTTTATTCAGAGCAGCTTCATCGGAATCAGGAAAGAGAGGGTTTTCCCATGGGTTTGTTGGAGGACGCGCGGAATATCCAGCGCAAGGACCCCGCTGCACGCAACGTGCTGGAGGTCATTTTGCTGTATCCGGGCTTTCACATTCTGGTATACCACCGCATTGCGCACTGGCTGTACCAGCACAAGCGGTTCTTTCTGGCCCGGTGGGTCAGCCAGCATGGCCGCCGCCGCACCGGCATCGAGATCCACCCCGGTGCCACCATCGGCAGATGCCTGTTCATTGATCACGGCATGGGCATCGTGTTCGGTGAGACCTGTGAGATCGGGGACAACTGCACCATCTACCACGGTGTCACTCTGGGCGGCACCGGCAAGGACACCGGCAAGCGCCACCCCACTCTGGGCAACAACGTGCTGATCGGTGCAGGCACCAAGGTCCTTGGCCCGGTGTATATCGGGGACAACTCCCGCATCGGCGCAGGCAGCGTGGTGCTGCGCAATCTGCCTGCCAACTGCACCGCTGTGGGCGTGCCCGCCGAGGTGGTGCGCATCAACAACAAGGCCGTGAACCCGGCGGACGATCTGGACCAGCAGGATCTGCCGGATATCGTAGCCCAGCGCCTGACCGATCTGGACCGCCGCCTCGGCGCGCTGGAAAACGCTGCGCAGGGCGACACCCCGCCCACGGCAGCGCAGATCGCCGCACGACAGAAGTCGTAACGATTCAGAATGCCCTCCGCTTCCGCTCTGGGCATTATTCAAGGAATTTATATTCTTTAGATGCAAGTCGGAAAATCCTGCGGGATTTTCCGACTTGCCTTTTCACTGGAGCGGGCACAATGAAGAAGTGGCCTGTTTCCCGGCTGTGCGGCTGTTTCCGCAGGAAACAAGCACAGACAGATCAAGTTTTCCTCTTGGACCCTTTCCGTGAAAATGCAACAGCGGACAGCCCGCAGGCTGTCCGCTGTTGCTCTATTATAAGATATTTTTCCGCTGAAGGTGCCCAGAGCGCAAGCGGAGGGCATTTTCAATAAACCCTTTTTCCGCAGCCTTCCCCGGCGCAGAGAGCTTTCACCTTCTGCACCGCAGCGGCCACCAGATCGCTGATGGGCTGCTCCGGCACACCCACGATATAGTTTTCGCAGTGGTTCACCGGGATGAGCACCCGCGTCGCATGGCTCTGGCACACGGCTGTGGCCATGGCAGGCGTGATCTCGCCCAGCAGTGCGTCCGCAACGACGATGCCGATGGGCCCCACGATGATATCCGCGCTGCGGCAGTTCACCACCACGGCGTTCTCGCCGGTGGCGGCACGCGGGGCACCGGCCTTGCGCATGGCGTTTGCCGCCAGACTGTTGGTGCCCACCGCAGTGAGCCGGGCCTCCGGACACTGCGCGCTCAGGGCTGCCACCAGCTGTTTGCCAAGGCCCCCGCCCTGCCCGTCGATGACGAGCACATTCATCGGCTGCATCAGAAGTCGATCTCCTCAAGGCGCAGCAGCGCGATGATATAGATCTTCACGGCTTCCAGCAGCTTGTCGATGGGTGCCGCTTCGTTTGCACCGTGCATCGGGCCGCCGAATTCCGGCAGCGGCAGGTCCACATGCTCGGGGCCGAAGCTGACCGCATAGGGGAAGTGGCGGGCATAGGTGCCGCCGCCCATGGTGAAGGGCTTGGCGTTCTCGCCGGTCACCTCGTTGTAGGTGTTGATGCAGGCCAGAATGGCAGGGCTGTCGGCTTCAATATAGAAGGGCTCGGCAGCGGTCACATCGCGCAGCTCAGCGCCGTCGCCCAGTGCGGCACGGATCTGCTCGGTCATCTTTTTGCCGTTGGTGCAGGTGGGGAAGCGGCTGTCCATGGTCTGGAAAATGCGGCCATCTTCCATGTAGATGCGGCCGCCAATCACGGTCAGCGGGCCAAAGGGGCCGTCGGCGCAGTTGATGCCCAGACCCTCACCGGCGGTGGAAGCGTGCAGCTTGCGCACGGCCTCCAGATAGGCGCGCTCGGTCTCATTGCACAGGCCATTGTCCAGCAGGTAGTTCACCACCAGACCAATGGCGTTCACGGTGCCCTGCGGCATGGCTGCGTGGCCGGACTTGCCCCAGCCGCGGATGCGCACGCCGTCGCCTTCCGGTTCCAGCGTGATGTTGGGGGCATTCTTCAGCTTAGAGATGTCGGTCCTGACCAGCGCGCTTGCACGGTCGGGCACGGCGTTGTTTGCCACGCCGCCCTCGATCTCCACGATGACGCCGTTGCACACCGGGCTGACGATCTTGGCACCGAACAGGCCCTTCTCGCCGTTGCACACCGGGAACTCGGCATCCGGGGTGAAGCAGAAGACCGGAGCCGGGTAGTTTTTGAGGTAGTAGTCCACATCCTGCATGTGGGTCTCCTCGTTGGTGCCTGCCAGTGCGCGGATGGGGTAGCGCAGCTCATAGCCCTGCTCCTTGAGGAACTTCAGGGCATACAGGGTAGCCACCATGGGGCCTTTGTCGTCGGCAACGCCGCGGCCCAGCAGCCAGCCGTCCTGAATGCGCATGGTGAAGGGGTCGGCCGTCCAGCCGTTGCCCACGGGCACCACGTCCACATGGCAGATGGTCGCCAGATACTTTTCAGGGTCCTTGCCGGCCAGCTCTGCATAGCCGATGTAGTTTTCACAGTTGCGGGTGGCAAAGCCCATGCCCGCAGCCAGCTCCAGCGTCTTGTCCAGCGCTGCACGGGGGCCTGCGCCGAAGGGTGCACCCTCTTCCGGGGTGCCCTCTACGCTGTTGACTGCCACCAGAGCGGCAATATCCTTCAGCAGCTGTTCCTTGTTTTGCGCAATATATGCGTCGATTTTCTGATTCAGTGCCTGATCCATGATCTTATCGTTCCTTTCTGTCCGGCAGCTTTGCGCCGCCGGTTTCAAAACACCTTTTTATTTTAGCATACTCAGCGGCAAAATGCCATTGTCAATTGTTGTTCTTTGCCAGAACACAGTCTTTTTTTCTCAGCCCACCGAGAACAGGGTGCTCAGCGCACCCAGCAGGCCCGCGCTGGCCAGACCCATGATGATGCCCGCCAGCAGCACGCCGCCCATGCAGGCCTTGACCACGTCCTTGAACTTCATATCCAGGATCGAGCCCGCCAGCGTGCCGGTCCACGCGCCGGTGCCCGGCAGCGGGATACCCACGAACAGCAGCAGCGCCACCACAAGGCCGCGGCCCGCCTTGGCTTCCAGTGCGCGGCCGCCTTTTTCGCCCTTGACGATGCAGAACTTGCAGATGGGCCCGATAAGGGGCTTGTGGTAGCCCCAGATCAGGAATCTGCGTGCAAACAGATAGATGAACGGCACCGGGATCATGTTGCCCACCACGCACACCAGATAGGTGGGCAGGATGGGCAGGCCCATGCCAAGCCCGATGGGGATGGCTCCGCGCAGTTCAATGAGCGGCACCATGGAAACAAAAAATACCAGCAGATAGCTTTTGAGCATAGAGTCTCCTTTTTCCTGCTCTTTCCGGGAGAGCAGGCATTTTTTACAGGTTACAGGTCAATGTCCAGCTCCACCGGGCAGTGGTCTGAGCCGAAGATCTCGTTGTGGATCTCCGCCGCGCGGATCTTATCGGCAATGCGGCGGGACACGATGAAGTAATCGATGCGCCAGCCCGCATTCTTCTCGCGGGCGTGGAAGCGGTAGCTCCACCAGCTGTACTTCACCTCGTCCGGGTGCAGCACGCGGAAGCTGTCGGCAAAGCCTGCGTCCAGCAGTTCGGTCATTTTGCCGCGCTCCTGATCGGTAAAGCCTGCGCTCATGTGGTTGGTCTTGTCGTTCTTGATGTCGATCTCCCTATGGGCAACATTCAGATCGCCGCACAGGATCACCGGCTTTTTTGCGTCCAGTGCCAGCAGGTAGGCACGGAAAGCATCCTCCCACTCCATGCGGTAGTCCAGACGCTTCAGCCCATCCTGACTGTTGGGGGTATAGCAGTTCACCAGCCAGAACCCCGGGTATTCCAGCGTGAGCACACGGCCCTCGTGGTCGTGCTGCTCAATGCCAATGCCGGCGGTCACGGTCAGCGGCTGCTCACGGCACCAGCAGGCCGTGCCGGAGTAGCCCTTCTTCTCGGCAGAATAGGTATACTCGGTGTAGCCATCCGGCGCAAAATCCGCCTGACCGGGCTGCATCTTGGTCTCCTGCACCGAAAAGATATCGGCATCCAGAGCCGCAAAGCTCTCGGCAAAGCCATGGGTCAGGCAGGCGCGCAGGCCGTTGACGTTCCAGCTGATCAGTTTCATAAGTATACTCCTCTTTATGTTATGCCTGATATTTGGTTTTCCATACACCGCTGCGGAAGCGGAGCACAAAGCATGTCACGCGGCAAACCCAGTCAATGATCATTGCGATCCACACGCCCACAGCGCCCCAGCCCATGCGCACGCACAGCAGGTAGCTGAAGCCCAGCCGCCACACCGCCATGCTCAGGATGGACACGATCATGGTGAACTTCACATCGTTGGCTGCACGCAGGGCGTTGGGCAGCACGAAGGACAGGGTCCACAGCAGGATGGCAAAGCCTGCATGGATACGTACCAGCAGCTCAGAAAGCACCATCGTCTCACCGGACAGCGCGTAGATGCCGATGAGCTTGTGCAAAAACAGCAGGATGGCACCGTTGGAAAGCCCCATTGCGATGTAAGACCACACCGTCAGCTTGCGGGTATAATAAACAGCCTGCTCGTCGTCCCGCGCACCGATGCAGCGGCCCACCACCGTGATCATGGCAAGGCTGAGGGCCTTGCCGGGGATCACGCCCATGCCGTCCAGATTGTTTGCCACGGCGTTTGCTGCGATCTGCACTGTGCCGAAGGTGGAGATCATGCTCACCACCAGAATGCGTCCGGCCTCGAACAGGCTGTTCTCAAAGGCGGACGGGATGCCGATGCCCAGAATGCGCTTTGTCATCTTTGCATCCAGCCGGGTGGTCTTGGGCACCGTGATGGCATTGCCCTTCTGGTAGCACTTGCGCAGGATAAGGGCCGCTGCCACCACACGAGACAGCACGCTGGGCCATGCAACACCGTCTACGCCCATTTTAAATCCGAAGATGCACACTGCGTTGCCCACAATGTTGATCACGTTCATCAAAAAGCTGATCTGCATGGAGATCTTGGAGTTGCCCATGCTGCGGAACAGTGCCGCACCGCCGTTATACAGTGCCAGAAACGGATAACTGATGGCGATGATGCGCAGGTACAGCACGCTGGCATCCAGCACATCGGCCTCGATGGCACCGTAGAACAGCCGGATCATGGGCCGGGCCAGAACAAAGCAGAATGCACCCACCAGCAACCCGAACACACCGCTGAGCAAAAGCAGCTGGCCAGAGCTTGCATCGGCCTCCTTCTGCTCCCGCGCACCCAAAAACTGGCTTACCACCACTGCGCCGCCAGTGGCCAGCGCCGCAAACAGCACGATGATGAGGTTGTTGATCATGTCCACAAGGCTGACACCGGAAATGGCCGCTTCGCCGCAGCGGGACACCATCATGGTATCGGCCATACCCACGGTCACTTCCAGCAGCTGCTCCACCAGCAGCGGGCCGGTCAGCAGCAGCAGTTCCTTTTGTGTGAACAGCGGCTTCCGCCCTCCGAAGAGCGGCTTTTTTGTTCCGCTCACCGCCTGATTTTCCATTGATATGCTCCTTTCCCCGTGCCGGGCCATCCTGCCCGGACACATACGCCCACCCTTCGCAGGGCAGACTTTCCATTGAATGTATTCATCTTAGCACACGGACCGGTTCTTGTAAAGAACTGTCGCATTCTGCGTCTTTTTTGCCGCCGTTCCGGGCCGCACCGGCTCATTTTTATGCTTGTTCGTCAGTTTGCCGGGAACTTCTCGTTGAATTTGTGCGTTTCTCCAAAAATGCGATTTTTCGCACGTTTATTGGTGAAAAATCGAAAAAAGGGCTTGTAATTCTTCCAAAAAAGTGGTATGTTGTATCCAACAAAGGCACTACGTTGGATACATGGGCTTCTACGAGCGGTTCTTCGCTCAGCACAAAACCTTTGTTCTTAAAATTGCTATTTTCTTCATTTACCTTCTTATCATTTACCCTGCCTGCCCCGCAAGGGGCAAGAAAAGCGATGACTCAACCTGCACGAGTCACCGCTTTTTCTTTTTGTCTGTGCTAGCGCAGGCCTAACCATTTAAATGCCCTCCGTTTCACTCTGGGCATTTTCAGCGGAAAAATATTTTTATATTTGCAAATCAGGAATGACTGCGGTCATTCCTGATTTGCTTTTTCACGGGAAGGGGCCGTGGCGAGTAGCTGCATCTGCTGGCGCTCGCTCCCCTGCGGGGAGCTGTCGCACAGCGACTGAGGGGCCTTGAAATCGGCGCAACACAAAAAATCCTTTAGCGGAGCGACTTGGATTTTTTGTATGGAGCCCAACAGCTTTGGGGTTACTAGGGGCGAGTAGCCCCTAGTTTGCAACGGCGACGACCGCGGCCAGCGGCCGAAA
>NZ_FMFG01000016.1:0-52398 GCF_900066275.1 uncultured Faecalibacterium sp.
GCGCGGCGGCTACAGCATCGTGGCGGGTGAGCGCCGCTGGCGTGCCTGCCGTATGGCAGGGCTGAACGATGTGCCGGTGGTCATTAAGGAAGTCAGCGACGAGCAGGCCATGGAGCTGGCTCTGGTGGAAAACCTGCAGCGCGAGGATCTGGACCCGGTGGAAGAAGCAACCGGCATCCGGGAGCTGATGACCCGCTGCGGCCTGACGCAGGAGCAGGCGGCACAGAAGCTGGGCAAGAGCCGCAGCGCACTGGCCAACAGCCTGCGCCTGCTGAACCTGCCGGAAAACGTGCTGGAACTGCTGAAAAGCGGCTTTATCAATATCGGCCACGCAAAGGTGATCCTGAGCCTGCCCACGCCGGAGCTGCAGGAACAGGCGGCGCAGATCATTGCGGACAACCAGCTGAACGTGCGTCAGGCCGAGGCGCTGTGCAAAAAGCTGGCAAAGCCCGCAAAGGAGCCCAGAGAGCCCCAGCCGCGCGGCACCCTGCCGGTGGAGGTGGAAGAAAGCCTCAAGCAGGTGCTGGGCAGCGAGGTGAATGTGGCCTACCACGACGGCAAGGGCAGGCTGACCGTGCATTTCTATTCAGACGAGCAGCTGCGGGCCTTTGCCAACCTGCTGGGACAGTACCAGAACGAAGAATAAAGCGATCCAAGGCGGGCGACCGTCTTTGAACGGCACAGGGGAGGGGATCTTCTGTGCGAACCGAAATAGAGCAAGGAGAGTCAATCATGCTTGATATCAAATTTGTCCGTGAAAACCCGGACGCTGTCAAGGAAAACATCAAGAAGAAGTTTCAGGATGCAAAGCTCCCGCTGGTGGACGAGGTCATCGAGAAGGATGCCAAGTACCGCGCATGCCTGAAGGAAGTGGAAGCCCTCAAGGCTGCCCGCAACAAGCTGAGCAAGGCCAACGGCCCCCTGTTCGGCCAGCTGAAGAAGTGCACCGATGAGGCACAGAAGGCCGAGCTGCAGGCTCAGATCGATGCCAACAATGCCGCCGTCAAGGCCGATGCCGACAAGATGGCTGAGCTGGAAAAGGAAGAAGAGACCCTGTCCGCACGCATTCAGGAGATCATGTACACCATCCCGCAGATGATCGATCCCAGCGTGCCCATCGGCCCGGACGATACCTACAACGTGGAAGCACAGCGCTTTGGTGAGCCTGTGGTGCCCGATTTCCCCATTCCGTACCACACCGAGATCATGGAGAGCTTCGACGGCATCGATATGGACGCTGCAGGCCGCGTGGCCGGCAACGGTTTCTACTATCTGCTGGGCAACATCGCCCGCCTGCACGAGGCTGTGCTGGCCTATGCCCGCGACTTTATGATCAACAAGGGCTTCACCTATGTGATCCCTCCCTTCATGATGCACGGCAACGTGGTGCAGGGTGTCATGTCCTTCCCGGAAATGGATGCCATGATGTATAAGATCGAGGGTGAGGACCTGTACCTGATCGGTACCAGCGAGCACACCATGATCGGCCGCTTCATCGACCAGACTCTGGACGAGGCCACTCTGCCCCTGACCCTGACCTCCTACAGCCCCTGCTTCCGCAAGGAAAAGGGCGCTCACGGCATCGAGGAGCGCGGCATTTACCGCATCCATCAGTTCGAGAAGCAGGAAATGATCGTGGTCTGCCGCCCCGACGAGAGCGCTGACTGGTACGAGAAGCTGTGGAAGAACTCTGTGGAGCTGTTCCGCAGCATGGAGATCCCGGTGCGTCAGCTGAACTGCTGCTCCGGCGACCTGGCCGACCTGAAGGTGAAGAGCTGCGATATCGAAGCATGGAGCCCCCGCCAGCAGAAGTACTTCGAGGTCTGCTCTTGCTCCAATCTGGGCGATGCACAGGCACGCCGCCTGCACATCCGCGTGAAGGGCAAGGACGGCAAGACCTATCTGGCCCACACCCTGAACAACACCTGCGTGGCACCTCCGCGTATGCTGATCGCCTTCCTGGAGAACCATTTGCAGGCCGACGGCACCGTGACCATCCCCGAAGTGCTGCAGCCGTATATGGGCGGCCTGAAGGTCATGGTTCCCACCCATAAGAAGGGCTGAAGAATTGACCGGCTTTTCCACAAGGCTCGGATAAATGGTTGAAAAATCCCGCTTTCTATTCAATGGAAAGCGGGATTTTTGCGTATCTTCGTTTGTATTTTGGACGACACGAAAAAATATGATTTTTTTAAAAATATGTGTTGACAAAAGGGGTATCTGTGGGTATAATAATAGAGCACTGTTCAAGTGCACAAACAATATGTGGCGGTATAGCTCAGTTGGCTAGAGCATTCGGTTCATACCCGAAGTGTCACCGGTTCAAATCCAGTTACCGCTACCACTTTTACAGAGTTTCGCTAAGGTTAGGGGGACGGTCGTCTGCAGTAGTGGACGATGGAAGTCGGAGGTTTTAGCGAAGCTCTGTATTTCTAAGGCCCGTTGGTCAAGCGGTTAAGACACGGCCCTTTCACGGCTGTAACATGGGTTCGATTCCCGTACGGGTCATAAAAACGCCTTTGCGCATTGCGCAAGGGCGTTTTTAATTTGACCCGCACGGGAATCGAACAGCACGGCCCTGCGCAGCAGGGTAAGCAATCAGCCCAGTGGGCTGTTGCTTAGTGCGCGGGTCCCAACGACCAGGAATGTCTAATGTGGTAGCTGTTTCATGCAACCCGTACGAGGAATCGAAGGAACACGGCCGCCCGCAGGCGGCAAAAAAGAGCCCAGTGGGCTCTTTTTTAGTGTTCGGGTCCCATCCTGTAGGAATGTCTAATGTGGTTGCTGCCGCTGCATTCGCTCGGGGGATTTTTAATTTGACCCGTACAGGAATCGAACAGCACGGCCCTGCGCAGCAGGGTAAGCAATCAGCCCAGTGGGCTGTTGCTTAGTGCCTCGGGTTGCGGCTCCCAGCATCCGCGCGTGCCTTGGGCGGCACTTGCGTCTTGCTGGCCGCTGCCCCAACAACTCCTCCCTGCATCGGCCACTGGCCGCGGTCGTCGTTGTTGCAGGTCCCAACGACTAGGAATGTCTAATGTGGTAGCTGCCGCTGCATTCGTTCGGGGGATTTTTAATTTGACCCGTACGGGAATTGCAGCTGAGCTGACCGCCGCCAGCGAGCAAAGACTTCCCCCGGTCGGGGGAAGATGTCGCATAGCGACAAAAAGGGGAGTACAGGGAAGCAAAGCTGGGGCCGTGGTCAGCGGGATGCGAACGCCGCTCCAAGGCGTGAAGCATACGCTGGGAACCACAACCCGAGACAGGGCGGCGGCGCGCCTTCATCTTGAATACCACATGCCATTTTATGGATAAAAAGCCCGGCAGGGGAACACGTTCAGGTGCTCTTCTGCCGGGCTTTTCTGCATTTTTCCGCAGATCTCCGACCTGAAATAGTAACAAAATTATGTCAATTTGACATCAATCCTCCATTTATAACCGCGAAAATTGACTTGCACACCAAAAACTCTGGAATATTCTAGCACTTTCCATATAAATTCATGACAAAGTTTGATAGAAATAATATCTTGTATACAGGCTGCACTTACGTTACAATACAGATGATATTTCAATTGTACGAGCAGAAGGGAGGAAATGGAGTCCACAAGGGCGGTTTTCAATCACGAGTACAGGCCGGTGGCGGATGCAGCGTGCAGTTTTTGCATCATCTGTTCCCATCGCCTGATGCTTAGAACAGGAGGATGTCAATGGAAGTCTTTTTGCAAGCACTGGTAAACGGGATCCTGCTGGGCGGTTTCTACTCCCTGATGGGTATGGGCCAGAACATCATTTTCGGTGTTATGAACATCGTCAACTTCTGCCACGGCGAAATGTTGATGGTGGGCATGTATATCACCTATGTTCTGTATACCTATTTTGGGGTGGATCCCTATGTAGCCCTTCCCATCGTTGCAGTGCTCATGTTCGGTCTGGGTGCGCTGATCCAGTCCACTCTGATCACCCCTTCGCTCAAGACCAAGAGCTTTACGAACCTGCTGTTCCTCACCGTCGGTCTGGGCCTGCTGCTCACCAACGGCGCTCTGGTCATCTTTGGTTCCACCTATTATAAGATCATTACCCCTTATTCGCAGACCTATATCCCGCTTGGCCCGGTCACCATTGCGCTGCCGCGTCTGGTCAGCTTCCTGATCCTGATCGTGGTCGCCATTGCACTGTTTGCCTTCCTCAAGTATTCCACCACCGGCAAGCAGATCCGCGCCGTATCCCAGAACCCCATTGGTGCTGAGGTCGTGGGCATCAACGTCAAGAAAATTTACATCCTGACCTATGGTCTGGGCGTTGCTCTGGCCGGTATCGCCGGCTCTCTGCTGACCCAGTTCTACACCATCTATCCCACCGCAGGCGCAAGCTTCGGCTTCCGCGCACTGATCGTCGTGGTCGTGGGCGGTCTGGGTTCCATCCCCGGCGCATTCTTCGCCGGTATTTTCCTGGGCCTGCTGGAGCAGATGAGTGCATTGTTCATCAGCCCGTCCTACAGTGATATGATCGTGTTCGTCACCTTCATCATCATTCTGGTCGTGCGTCAGGTCATGATTCTGAGGAGGCGATAAGATGGATACCAGAAAAGCAGTTAAAACCTATCACCGCAATCTGGCGATCGTTCTGGCTATCATCGTCGCCATCTTCGCAGCGATCCCGCTGGTCGTGGATAAACCTTACATCATCAACATTTTCGTTCTCACCTTCTATATGTCCACCCTGTCCATGGCGTGGAACATTCTGGGCGGCATCACCGGCCAGAACTCGCTGGGTCTGGCCGCTTACATGGGTCTGGGTGCTTATGTGTGCTGTCTGGTGGTCACAAAGACCGGCATGAACCCCTGGGTGGCCGCTGTGCTGGATATGCTCGTTGTGGGCGTTGTGGCCGGTGTCATCTTCTTCCCCAGCCTGATCCTGCGCGGCCCCTACTTCACGCTGGTGTCCATCGCGTTTGCCGAGTCCATCCGTCAGTTCATCATCAACTCGGAGTTCTTCGGCCGCGCATCCGGCGTGGGCCTGCCCTTCGGCAAGGACTCCTTTGCGCAGTTCCGCTTTACCAGCAAGGTGCCGTACTACTACATCGGCTTCATCATGATGGTGGGCGTTTACCTCATCATGAAGAAGATCGGCCGCTCCAAGCTGGGCTTTGCGCTGCGCACCATCCGCGAGGATGAGGACGCAGCCGCCGCCATCGGCATCAACCCCACCAAGTACAAGGTCATTGCCGTTGTCATTTCGGCTATCATTGCCGGTCTGGTCGGCTTCTTCTACGTCAGCTACATCCGCTACATCGACCCCGATGTTATGATCCAGTCCAAGTCCACTGAGATCGTGCTGCCGGCAGTCGTGGGCGGCGCTGCCTACATCGAAGGCCCGCTGATCGGCGGCCTCATCATGATCCCGCTGAGCGAACTGCTGCGTGCAAACTTTGCCGCCATCCTGCCCGGCATCAACATGCTGATGTATGCCATCGTGCTGATCGTGGTCATCCGCTTCCGTCCGTCCGGTATTCTGGGCTGGTACATGAACTCGAAGGTCAAGACCTTCATCGATGAAAAGATCCTCAAAAAGCCGTCTCTGGACGTGCTGGAAGAGTATGAGCTGATGGCAGACAAGGGAGGGAAGTAATCATGGCAGAAAAGCCTATTATTGAAGTCCAGGGCCTGACCAAGCGGTTCAAGGGTCTGACCGCCGTGCATGATGTTTCTTTCTCGGTGGAGAAAGGCTCCATCACCGGCATGATCGGCCCCAACGGTGCTGGTAAATCCACCACCTTCAACATGATCTGCGGCTACTACCCGCCCACCGAAGGCAAGATCTTCTACAATGGTGAGGACATCACCAACAAAAAGGCGTATGAGTACACCAACATGAAAATCGCCCGCACCTTCCAAATCATGAAACCTCTGAAGAACCTGAGCGTTCTGGATAACGTCACCGCCGCCGCCTACTTCGGCCACGCCGGTGCAAAGAGCGAAAAAGAGGCCAAGGAGCGCGCCATGGAGGTGCTGCACTTCACCGGCCTGTACGAAAAGCGTCATGTGATCTCCAAGGACATGGGCACGCCGGACCAGAAGCGTCTGGAGATGGCCCGCGCTCTGGCCACCAAGCCCGAAGTGCTGTTTCTGGACGAGAACATGGCAGGCTTGAACCCGGCTGAGACCGAAGAGGCCATCCAGCTGATCCGCAAGATCAACGAGTCCGGTGTCACCATCCTGCTCATCGAGCACATCATGAAGGCGGTCGTGAGCCTGTGCGAGAAGGTCATCGTCCTTCACCACGGCGAAAAGATCGCTGAGGGCACGCCCGAGCAGGTCATGAACGATCCCTACGTCATGGAGGTGTATCTGGGCACCAAAAAGGAGGGCGCAAGTGCTTAAAGTTGAAGGTCTGAACGCCGGTTACGGCTCTGTGAACATCCTGTGGGACATCGGCTTTGAGGTGAAGGATGGCGAGATCGTTGCCATCCTTGGCTCCAACGGTGCCGGTAAGACCACCATGGTGCGCACCATCACAGGCATGGTCAAGGCCAGCTCCGGCAAGGTGGAGTTCAACGGGGAGGACCTCTCCGGCAAAAGCTCCCGCGTTATTCTGGACAGCGGCATCGTGCAGGTGCCGGAAGGCCGTCAGCTCTTTACCGAGATGACCGTGCTGGAAAATCTGGAACTGGGTGCATTCAATAAGGAGACCAAGGCGCATTTTGCAGAAAATCTGGAAAAGTGCTATAACTGGTTCCCCAAACTGCGCGAGCGCGCAAAGCAGGCTGCCGGCACCCTGTCCGGCGGCGAGCAGCAGATGGTGGCCGTGGCCCGTGCGCTGATCGGTATGCCCAAGCTGCTGATCCTGGACGAGCCCAGTCTGGGCCTTGCCCCCAACATCGTGGACGACATTCTGGAAGTGGCCAAGACCATGGTGAAGAATGACGGCATCTCGGTGCTGCTGGTGGAGCAGGATATCACCAAAGCCCTTGCAGCGGCTGACCGCGGCTATGTTATTGAGAATGGCCGCGTGGCACTGGAAGGAACCGCCGCCGAGCTTTCGGCAAACGAGCACGTCAAGAAGGCGTACCTCGGCATCTGATTTTGGAAACTGGATGTCCGGCGGGCACTACTTCACACGGTGCGGCGGGGCATCTCGGATTAACAAGCTGTTTTTTACAAACAGAATGGAGGACAATTATGAAAAAGATCTCTCGTAGAAGCTTCCTGAAGGCATCCGCTGTTCTGGGCAGCGCAGCTGCTCTGACCGCCTGCGGCGGCTCTTCCGCTTCCACCAGCACTGCAGCATCTACCAGCACCGCAGCATCCGGCAGCACTGCAGCAGCCAGCGGTGATACCATCAAGATCGGCACCATCTACGCAATGTCCGGCGGCAACGCAGCCATCGGCGAGAACATCCTGCGCGGCATCGACTTCGCAGTGGACGAGATCAACAAGGCAGGCGGCGTGAACGGTCAGATGCTGGAAGTTGTCCGCGGTGATCACGCAGGCGACGCAGCCACCGGTAAGTCTGAGGCAGAGCGCCTGATCACTCAGGAAGGTGTCAACGTCATTATGGGCTGCCATATGTCCGTTGTTACCGAGGTCGTGGCTCAGGTCTGCCAGCAGTACGGCATCCCCATGATCACCGCTATCTCCACGCTGGACCGTCTGACCGACGAGGACCACAAGGACTACGATTACTTCTTCCGTCTGTGCCCGCTGAACTCCGTCTACGTGGAAGATATGCTGAAGTATCTGCAGGACTCCAAGGAGCAGACTGGCAACGAGATCAAGAAGGTCGCCATCTTCACCGATAAGGCTGCCATCGGTCAGGAGCTGATCCGCTGCGTCAACCTGTTCGCACCCGATTACGGTCTGGATGTTGTGGCCGAGGTGGACTACAGCTCCAACGCGACCGACCTGTCCTCTCAGGTGCTGGCTCTGAAGCAGGCTGATCCCGATGCCATCCTGTGCGACTCTTACATCGGCGACGCTACTCTGTTCGTCCAGACCCTGAAGGAGCAGAACTACAAGCCCAAGATGATCGTTGCCAAGGCAAACGGCTTCACCGATCCTTCCTTCATCCCGAACCTGGGCGCATCCGCAAACGGTGTGGCTTCTGTTGTCGAGTTCAACCCCGACCTGACCAACGGCGTGGAGATCAACGAGGACTTCAAGAAGGTCTACAACGTCAACATGAACGGTCACTCTGCTGAGTCCTACACCGTTGTGTGGCTGTTCAAGACCGCCATCGAGAAGGCTGGCTCCACCGACGGTGCTGCCGTCCGCGACGCTCTGGCAGAGCTGTCCATCGACGGTGCATTCGAGGGCGGCCGCAAGATCGTTCTGCCCTACTCCAAGATCGAGTTCGCTCCCGAGTACGAGATCGGCGGCGCAAAGCACTACCGTGACAACACCTACGCTTCTGTTGCAATCGCACAGGTGCAGGATCAGGAGTGGAAGACTGTCTGGCCTTTCGAGTTCGCTTCCTCCAAGATTCAGGAAGTCACTCTGGGCTGATAAAGTTACCCCAAAGAACACAGCAGGCGAGCCGCCCAATGGGCGGCTCGCCTTTTGGCGTGTTGCTTCCCGTGTAGAGCGTATTCGAGTAGGGGATAGGCTGTGTGGCTTTTATGAAGTCGTTCTCCGCCGGGTATGTTCTCTTTTGCGTGCCAAAAGAGAACCAGAAAAGCACCCGCTACTTTCGAAGCGCGGGAGGCACGAATTAAGGGCTACTCGCCCTTAATAATCCCAAAGCAGTAGGCTCCACCCCAAAAAGCTGGAGATTCCCGCCTGTTCGGCGTGAAGATCTCTTAACCGCTTTTGGGGGTTCCGCCAATCAGAAGTCGCTGCGCGACGGCCGCAGGCCGACAGCAGCAGATGCCGCTTCCCGCCACGACCCCTTCCCGTGAAAAAGCAGCTCAGAAAAATCCGCAGATTTTTCTGAGCTGCAAATAAAAATAAATTTTCCGCTAAACATGCCCAGAGTAAAACGGAGGGCATTCTAAATCGTCAACTCTTCTGGATATAGGTAAAAATATCCTCCGGCACTGCCGCCAGTGCATCCGCACCGGCAGCGGTCAGCTCTGCGCGGCCCCGGAAGCCCCACAGCGCGCCCATGGCGGGCAGCCCGGCATTGTGCCCGGTGAGGATGTCCACATCGCTGTCGCCCACAAAAAGGGTGGCAGAGCGGTCTGCACCGATCTCGTCCATCAGCGCATACAGCCCGGCGGGGTCCGGTTTGGTGGGCACGCCGGGCCTGTTGCCGCGCACAGCGGCAAAGCGGCCGGTGCCGAAATAGTGGGCGATGATCTTGCCGCAGAGCGGGTCGGCCTTGTTGGAGAACACTGCGCACTGAACACCCTGTGCCCGCAGCTCGTCCAGCAGCTCCGGGATGCCGGGATAAGGGGCCGTCTTGTCCTCCTTGTGGGCGTCGTACCGGGCAGTGAATTCAGCTAGCGTGGCCGCCAGCTGCTCCGGCGTGCGGGCATTTTCCGGCGAAAAGCGCTCCACCAGCTTCGGGATGCCGTTGCCCACCATGTGCTTGAACTGTTCCACCGTAAAGGTGGGCCAGCCATGCTGTGCACACACCCAGTTGCCTGCATCGGCAAGGTCGTCGATGGTGTTCAGAAGGGTGCCGTCCAGATCGAATAATACAGTTTTTATCACAGAAAAAGACTCCTTACAGTTTCAGAAAAGCAAAAAAGGCAATTCGATGCACTTTACGCTGCGCACCCTGCACTTCACCCCGCCCGGAAAGGTGAGGGTGAGATTCGTGCGGTGCACCGCCGCGGCCCATGGCGACTGCATGGCCGTCAGGGCCGGAACAGGGCAGAGCACGCAGATGTCGTGCAGATGGAAGCCGTGCTGCCAGCGCAGGGTCAGGCGGCCGTTTTGCAGCCAGATGCCCTCTTTGCGCCAGCCGTTGTACGCACCCACCAGCAGGGCGGCAAACACAGCAGTGACCACCAGCAGCGGCACCGTAAGCGCAGGCAGGGTGTAGCGGGATACCGCTGTCAGCAGCAGGCACAGCCCGCAGGGGATGCCGGCAGGCAGAAAAAACGCCGGGATGCTGCGGCCTGCGGTGTCCACCGGGGCTTTTGGCGGCAGGACAAAGCCGGGCAGCAGCTCCTGTAGAAAGGGGCCGTCCTCCCGCCAGACCAGCAACGGGATCTCCGGCCGGCAGCTGCCTGCTGTAACGAACACCGGGCAGCAGCCCAGCGCCCATGTGGCAGGCGAGCGGCGCAGGTCCGCATAGCTCAGATGTTCCAGCGCAAGGCGCATCTCATACCGGCGCACAAAGCCGCCCCTGCTGCCAAGGTGACTCTCGGTGCGCCACACGGTGTAATGGGCCGCATGGGCCGCACTGCGCACAAGGCTTGCGCAGAACAGCACACCGCCCAGCACCAGCAGCCATGCTGTGCCCATGGGCAGCCAGCGCGCCGCCCACGCCGCAATGCGGTTCAGGTGGGCAAAGGCTGCCGTCTGGGCATCCGGCGCATAGGGCCTGCTCTGTTTGATGGCCAGCGCCAGCAAAGCAAGGGTGGAAAGGCCGTTGGCACCCAGCACCGCAAAGGCCAGCTTTTCGCCGCCGCGCGGGGTGTGGGCCACAGCATCCCGGCGCGGCATCATGCGGTCAGCTAAAAACTGCGCGTTCTGCGCGCTCAAAAGCAGGGTCAGGGTGCGCTTCTGCCCGGCAGGGTACAGCACCACCCGGCTGGCACCGGCCAGCCGGTAGAGCAGGGGCCGCTCGATGGTGAGCGCTGCCAGCTGGCTGGCTTTCAGGCAGCGGTCCAGCCGCACGCCCAGCCGCCAGCGCACCCGCAGGGTTCCCTGTGCATCCACCCGCCAGCGGCCTGCGTGCAGCACGGCGGCGCTCACAGCGGCAAGCACTGTCAGCAGCGCCGCGCCCTGCACCAGAGCCGTGCGCAGCGCCGCCCAGTTGCGGGCAAACAGCACCTGCAAAAGCGGCAGCAGATAGAGCAGGATGGTCTTGCGCAGAAAATGCAGCACCGCAAACGGGTGGAAGCCGCGTTCGGTCATGGCGTTTCCTCCATCAGCACAGCGGCAAGGGCCTGCGCCTGCAGGGCATCCACGCCCGGCAGGAACAGCTGTACGCCCGGGCCGTGAACCACCAGCACGCTGCACCCGGCCAGCCACAGAAGCGGCGTGCGCAGGGTCCACACGCCAGTCACGGCCCGGCGGGGAAGCTGCCGTGTGATGGGAACGGCGATACCGGCCCGCACGGCAGTGTTCCGGGCGGTGAGCACTGCGGTAAAGCTGCAGGCTCTTGCCCATGCGGCGAACACAAGGCACACCCACAGGGCACAGAAAATACACCCGGCAAACAGGCTCTGCCAGAACACAAAAGGCGCGCAGAACACGCCGGGAACAGCGGCCCAGACGCACAGCACGGCCCGGCCCTTGGGCGGGATGATCAGCGCCGTGCGCAGCAGGTCACGTTCGGTCATTTGTCGGAAAGGCCCCAGGCATCCATCAGCAGGTGCAGGGTGTCATCCTGCGTCAGGCAGAGGATGCGGTCCCACGGCAGTAAGGTGGTATTGCCGTGGGGGATGATGAACTCCGCATCGCGGGTGATGCACACCAGAATGACGTCGCCCGGCATGGGGATGTCCTTGACCGCCTGCCCTGCAAACTTGAAGTTCTCCGGCAGCAAAATTTCGTTCAGGCTGGCTGTGCCGCCGCCCAGCGAGAGCAGCTGGCGGATGGTATCCGTCTCGATCTCGCGCTCAAGGATGTGGCTCAGGTTGTCGGTGCCGCACACTACGGTGTCCACGCCTAAGGTGTGCAGCAGCTCCCGGTTCTTGGGGTTGGAGGCCCGGGCCACGGTGCGGTTCACGCCAAACTCCCGCTTTGCGATCTGGCAGGCCACAAGGTTGTTCTCGTCCGCACCGGTCACGGCCACAAAGGCATCGCAGCTGGCAACGTCGGCCGTGCGCATGGTGTCAAAGCTGATGGCATCGCCGCAGATCACCGGGATATCCAGCGAATCGGCCAGCGAACGGCACAGCATTTCCTGCGGTTCAATGATGGTCACTTTGTGGCGGTGGGCCAGCAGGCTCTGGGCCAGATACATGCCCACCTTGCCGCCGCCTGCGATACAAACTTTCATATGCTTCCCTCACTTTTTACTTTGCCAGTGCGCGGAACACCGATTGCTCGGTGAGCACCGTGGGGCAGATGGTGTCGATCTCGTAAGCCTTGTGGTACAGCACCTGCAGGTGCGGGTCGGACACGCGGCAGATCACCTTCTCACGGCGGAAGATGCTTTTTGCGATCTGTGCCGCCATCAGGTTTACCGAGTCGTCCTCGCTCACAGCGGCCACGGCATCGCAGCTGTCAATGCCGCCCTGCCGCAGGGTATCCGGGTCGGTGGGGTCGCCCACCAGAGCCGTGCCGCCAAAGCTGTAGTCGTCAAAGGCATCCAGACGCTTGAGCTGTTCGGGATCCTTTTCGATCAGCGAGATATCATGGCCGATGCGTTCCAGATCGCGGATGAGGGAAGCACCCACCTGGTCGCAGCCGATCACCAGAATATTCATATGGATTCACCTCGTTGTAGAATAGTTCAACAAAAATACCAAGGGTGTTTAAACGCTGTTTTGATTTGCGGATAAAATAAAAGGAAAAGGGTCTTTGCATCAGTATAACACATTTCCCGGCGCAGTAACAGCCTGCAGGGCAAAAGTGGCGGCGGGCGTAAAAATTTTCGCATTCTGCGTGCGTGCAGAGACATAGTATGGTATACTGGAAGAAAATAAGCTGCTGTGCCTTTGTGCACAAGGAGGGGTACTTACGTTTTTTGAGATCATCAAAGCCATCCTGATGGGCATTGTGGAGGGCATTACCGAGTGGCTTCCCATTTCGTCCACCGGTCATATGATCCTGCTGGAACAGATCATCAAATTCAACGCAAGCGAAGAGTTCATGTCCATGTTCCGTGTGGTCATCCAGCTGGGTGCCATCATGGCCGTGGTGGTGCTGTTCTGGGGCAAGCTGTGGCCCTTTGGCATGAAGCAGGGCAGAGTCATTTCCAAGCCCAGCGTGTGGAACCTGTGGTTCAAGGTGGTAGCGGCCACGATCCCGGTGCTCATCATCAGCCCGCTGGACGACTGGATGGAAGCTCACTTCTACAATTACATCACGGTTGCCGCGATGCTCATTCTGTACGGCGCGCTGTTCTTTGTTGTGGAGAACCGCCGCGCCGCGCCGCACGTGAGCCGGCTGGAGCAGATCACCTACCGCGATGCCATCATCATTGGCCTGTGGCAGTGTCTGGCCATCATTCCGGGCACCTCCCGCTCCGGTGCCACCATCGTGGGCGGCCTGCTGCTGGGCCTGTCCCGCGCCTGTGTGGCAGAGTTCACCTTCTATCTGGCCATCCCGGTCATGGCGGGCGCATCCCTGCTCAAGGTGGTCAAGTTCGTTGTCGGCGGTTCTGTGATGACCGGCACCGAGGTGGCTGTGCTGGCAGTGGGCTGTGTGGTGGCCTTTGGCATGAGCCTTGCCGCCATCCGCTTCCTGATGGATTACGTCAAGCGCCACGATTTCAAGTTCTTTGGTGCCTACCGCATCGTGCTGGGCATCATTGTGCTGGCAGTGGCGGCTGCGACGGCAATCTTCTGATTTAGAATGCTTCCCGCACAGAGCGTAGTCGCGTGTTTAAGGTTTCATGCCTTTTGCAAGATGCATCGCCGCCGGGGAGGTTCTCTTTTGCGTGCCAAAAGAGAACCAGAAAGGACGGCGGTGCCCGCAGGGCATGAAAGCCCCAGTGGGGCTTTTAAGCCGCAGACCGGTTTGCAAAGCAAATGCCGCGTGTTCAGCGCGGCAAGGTCACAGCGATTTCAACGCGCTGGATCCATGAAAAAGGGGCTGCTCGCCCCTTTTAGACCCCAAAGCTGTTGGGCTCCATACAAAAAATCCAAGCCGCTCCGCTAAAGGATTTTTTGTGTTCCGCCGATTTTGAATCGCTTGCGCGACGAGCCGTGCGGATAAGCTTGTGCATTTTCTGCTGCGCGAACGCTCCCGCAGGGAGCCAGCGCTGCAAGATGCCGCTGACTGCTACGACTCTTTCCCGTGAAAATTGAAAGCCGGAAATCCGCAGATTTCCGGCTTTCTTTACTTATGAAATAATAGTTCCGCTAAATATGGCCAGAGCGATCAGCGGAGGCCATTTTGATCGTGGGACACAGAGGTGTGCCCGCCGCCCTTTACGACAGCACTTTTTCTTTGCAAAAAGATGTGCTATACTACAAAATAAGAGAGTATGCGGCAGCGTGCCGCGCAAACAAAATGGAGGAAACTGCTATGGAAGCATCCAAGGTCTATTATACAGATTTCCGCTGTCCTGTGGGCACCAGTCTGCTGGACAAGCTGCGCCGCGTGTGCATCGCCGCCGGGATCAAGGATATTGATATGGATGGCAAGTTCGTTGCCATCAAGATGCATTTCGGTGAGCTGGGCAATCTGGCATTCCTGCGCCCCAACTACGCCAAGGTGGTGGCTGACCTGTGCAAGGAGCAGGGCGGTCTGCCGTTTCTGACCGATTGCAACACCCTGTATCCGGGCAGCCGCAAGAACGCACTGGAGCACCTCACCTGCGCCCAGCTGAACGGCTTCTGGCCCATGACCACCGGCTGTCAGGTCATCATTGCGGACGGTCTGCGCGGCACCGATGAAGCAGAGGTGCCGGTGCCGAACGGCGAATACTGCAAGACGGCAAAGATCGGCCGCGCCATCATGGATGCGGATATCTTTATCAGCCTGACCCATTTCAAGGGCCACGAATCCACCGGCTTCGGCGGTACTCTCAAGAACATCGGCATGGGCTGCGGCTCCCGCGCGGGCAAGATGATACAGCACGCCGCCGGAC
This sequence comes from uncultured Faecalibacterium sp., assembly GCF_900066275.1. Taxonomy (NCBI): domain Bacteria; kingdom Bacillati; phylum Bacillota; class Clostridia; order Eubacteriales; family Oscillospiraceae; genus Faecalibacterium; species uncultured Faecalibacterium sp. The sequence goes on from NZ_FMFG01000016.1 coordinate 14,872, forward strand.
ACCCGGAGGTGCAGCAGAGCCTGTGCCGCGGCTGCCACCGCTGCGCCAAGGAGTGCGGCTCCGATGCCATTACCTACGATGCAAACAACAAGGCCGTCATTGACCAGACCAAGTGCAAGGGCTGCGGCCGCTGCATCGGTGCCTGCAACTTTGACGCTATCTATTCCCAGTGCGACAGCGCCAATGAGATGCTGGACCGCAAGATGGCCGAGTACGCGGCTGCCGTATGCGCAGGCCGTCCCTGCTTCCATGTTTCTCTGGTGCAGGACATCAGCCCCAACTGCGACTGCCACTGCGAGAACGATGCACCCATCCTGCCGGATATCGGCATCTTTGCATCCTTTGATCCGGTGGCGCTGGATCAGGCCTGCGCCGATGCCTGCCTGAATGCCCAGCCGCTGCCGAACAGCCAGCTGGGCCAGAACCTTGCAAAGCCCGGCTGGAACTGCCACCACGACAACTTCAAGGATTCCAACCCCAATATCGAGTGGAAGGCCACGCTGGAGCAGGCCGAAAAGATCGGCATGGGCACCCGCCAGTATGTGCTGAAGAAGGTCTGATGCCGCAGGCGGCCCCGGCCTTTTCGCAAAAACAAAAAGAAGCTGACCAGCCCGGTCAGCTTCTTTTTATGTTGGGTTCACTGGCCCGCTGCGGGCACGCAGTCGTCCAGCACGGTCTGCAGGGCCTGCCAGTTCTTCAGGGTGCAGCCGGGCAGGGCATCCGGGTCAAGGCCGGCATCCTCAATGCGGCCAGCCATGCTGTCCTTGTCGCTCAAAAGGCTCAGCGCGTCCGGCTCGATCATCGTCCAGGCCTCGGCAAAGCTTTCCTGCTCATCAGCGTCCAGCGTGTCGTACCAGCTGTAGAAAGCTTCCTGCACGGCTTCCGGGGTGCGGGAGGCAAGGCGGGCGTTTTCTGCCCACTGCAGCAGGGATGCCGCTGCGATCACCGATTTGAGCGAGCAGCCGGAAACACCCGGCCCCCAGCCCAGACAAGGCTCAAAGGCGGCAGCGGTGCCGGTGATGGAGAAGATGGAGTTCTCGTCAAAATCGCCGGGGTTCAGGCCGGAGGTGTCGGCCCGGGTGGTGGAATCAGGCAGGTCTTCGCCGGAAGCAGCGGAGCTTGCAGAACTGCTGGCAGAGCTTGGCGCTTCGGAACTGCTGGCGGTTGAGCCGCCGCAGCCTGCCAGAATGCTGCAGGCCAGCGCTGCGCAGAGCAGCAGCGAGAGGATGCGGGCATATCTCAATTTCATAGTAGTGTCCTCCTTGAGCGGTGCCGCAGCCGGGCCGCAGCACTTCAAAACGATACACCCTAAGTATACGTTCTGCCGCGGCGGTTGTCAATCGGACAGCGCAGAACGAATTTCAAGCGGGAAATATGCACCCTGCACAAAGAAGAAACGCATTTTTGGGAACTTTGCATTCTTGACATTTTTTGCAAAAATCGGTTGACTACAAGTATAGTGTCTGCCCACGTCAGCCGGAAAGGAGGGAAACGCCCATGAAGCACTGCATCACAGCCGCATTGGAGCGGTTCTCCCGCGCAATGCTGGCACCGCTGAGCTATCTTTCGGCGGCGGGCCTGCTGCTGGTGGTGGGCGCACTGCTCACCAGTGCGCCGCTGGCCGGGGTGCTGCCCTTTTTGCGGTGGGAGCCGGTGCAGCTGGCGGGCAGGATCATTTACAAATGTTTCACGGCGGTCATTTCAAATCTGAGCGTGCTGTTCTGCACCGGTCTTGCGGCGGCGCTGGCAAAGCGGGAAAAGCATCAGGCGGCGTTCATCGCCCTGATGAGCTATCTTGTCTACCTGACAGCGGGCAATGTAACGCTGACCGAGTTGGGCCTGCTGGCGCAGCCGGATGCGCTTACCGGCCTGTACAGCGCAGGCCAGACCATGGTGCTGGGCATCCAGACCGTGGACACCGGCGTGTTCGGCGGCATTCTGCTGGGCCTGCTCACCGCCTTTGTATATGACCGCACCTGCGAAAAAGCCCACCGCGGCATTCTGGGCGGTGTGTTCTCCGGTGTGCGGTGGTCCTTTGCCTGCGTGGCGGCACTGGCGGCGGTGCTGGGCTCTGGGGCCTGCTTTGTCTGGCCGCCTATCCAGAAGGCCATTGCGGCCGTCACCGGCTTCATTGCCGCTTCCGGCAATATCGGGTTGTTTTTGTACGGCTTTCTGGAACGGCTGCTCATCCCTACAGGGCTGCATCATCTGGTGTATATGCCGTTCCAGTTCTCGCAGCTGGGCGGTCAGCTTATGGTGGGCAGCGTCACCTATACCGGTGCCTATGTGGTCATGATGACCGAATATAACCTCGGCCTGCCGTTTTCGGATGGCATCGTGTGGATGTACACCGGCTTTACCAAGACCTTCGGCTACTTTGGCATTGCGGCGGCATTCATCTTCTGTGCCCGGCGGGGCAGCCGCAAAAAGACTGCCCTTCAGCTGCTGCCGCTGGCCTTTACGGCATCGCTGGCTTCCATTACGGAGCCGCTGGATTTTCTGTTCTGCTTCTCGGCACCGGTTTTGTGGCTGGCGCACGCAGCCATCTCCGGCATCTTCATCGTGCTGCTGCACCTGTGCGGAGTCACGGCGTTTACCTCGAACCTTCTGGGGTCGCTTGTGATGAACCTTTCTGCTGGTGCGGCCCGCACGAACTACCCGGTGCTGTATCTGCTGGGCCTTGCCCAGATCGCGGTGTATTTTGTGGTGTTCACTGTGCTCATCAAGGCGCTGGACCTGCCCACGCCGGGCCGCCGCCCGGAAGAGCCGTCCCGGCCGGAAAAGGCCCTGCCGCTGGACGAGCAGGGAATAGAAAAGCTCATTGCAGCCTTTGGCGGGCGGGAGAACATCCGCACGGTGGACAACTGCTTTACCCGCCTGCGTGTCACGGTGAACGACCCGGCCTTCGTCAAGGAGCAGGCCCTGAAAGCCCTGCCCTGCAGCGGTGTGGTGCAAAGCGGCTGCGATGTGCAGATCGTGTACGGCATCCGCGCGCCGGAGGTGCGGCAGGCGGTGGAGCGGCGGCTGAACAGGGTGGTCTGTTGACCTTTGGCGGACGGGCAACTATAATAGGGAAAAAGCGGCTTCCCGCGCAGAGCGAAAGGATTTTTTGTGTTCCGCCGATTTATAGTCGCTGCGCGACGGCGATAAGCCGACAGCAGCAACATGCCGTTTCCCGTTACGACCCCTTCCCGTGAAAATGCGTTTGGAGCGCTCCGCAGAGCGCGACAAACGCGAACTTGTCGGGGCGAGGCCCCTCCATCTTGCTGACGCAAGACCGTTCGGTCGCTTAAAAGCCCCACTGGGGCTTTCATTGTTCCGCTTCGCTTCACAAACGTGAATATATAAAATAATATTTCCGCTGATATTGCCAAAGCGAACGCGTCGGCAATTTTAAATCGTCCGGCGGTTGAAAGGATACACATGCAAGAACAAGCAGTTTTTACGCAGAAAACAGAGCCTGTGCCGCCAACCGGCCGCTTTGCACCCAGCCCCAGCGGGCGGCTGCATCTTGGCAATCTGGCCTGCAGCCTGCTGGCGTGGCTCAGCGCAAAAAGTCAGGGCGGGCGTATCGTGCTGCGCATTGAGGATCTGGATGCCGAGCGCTGCCCGCGCATCTATGCTGACCTGCTGGAACAGGATCTGGACTGGCTGGGCCTTGCGTGGGACGAGGGCGGCAGCACCGGCGGGCCGAACGGCCCCTATTACCAGAGTGAGTGCGCGGAGATCTACACCGCAAGCTACAAAAAGCTGGAAGAGCGCGGCCTTGTGTACCCGTGTTTTTGCTCCCGCGCCCAGCTGCACGCGGCCAGCGCGCCCCATACCTCGGACGGCAACGTGGTCTATCCGGGCACCTGCCGCGGCCTGACCGCTGCCGAAATTGAGGAAAAACGCAAAAAGAAGGCCCCTGCCTACCGTCTGATGGTGCCGGACGAGGACATCACATTTGTGGATGGCTGCATGGGCCTGCACACCGAAAATCTTTTGCACGACTGCGGTGACTTCTACCTGCGCCGGGCAGATGGCGTGTTCGCCTATCAGTTGGCCGTGGTGGTGGACGATGCCCGCATGGGCGTTACCGAAGTGGTGCGCGGTGCAGACCTGCTTTCGTCCACGGCACGGCAGCTGTATTTGTACCGCCTGCTGGGCCTGCAGGCACCGGGGTTTGCCCACTGCCCGCTGCTGCTGGCCCCGGATGGGCGGCGGCTCTCCAAGCGCGACGGCGACCAGAGTCTGGAAAACCTGCGGGAAAAGTATACCGCGCAGGAGATCGTGGGCAAGCTTGCCTACGCCTACGGCCTGCAGCCGGAGCCTGCACCCCGCACGCCGGAAAGCCTGATCAAGGACTTTTCCTGGGCAAAGGTGCCAAAGCGGGATGTCTGCCTGCCGGAGGATCTGTTCTGAACAAAAAAGAAATGCGCTGTCCCCCGATGACAGCGCATTTCTTTTTTATAGAGATTTAGATGCGGCGCATCTGCGGCAGATCGTTGGTGTCCATCATACGGTTGAACGCGGTATCCAGTGCCAGCGCCAGCAAAGCGCCCAGCGCTGCATCGATGCAGCTGTGCTGCTTGAGCAGCATGGTGGAGCATACAATGGAGATGCACAGCACATCAGCGGCCGGGCGCATCCAGCGGAACCGGGGCTGCTCAAAGATGCGGCAGCGGTGATAGGCAAGCATCAGCGTGACCGAGTTGAACACATGGATGGACGGGCAGACATTGATGGGTGTGTCGGTGCGGTACAGGAACCGCACCGCACGGGCGAAGATGTCTGTGCCCGGCACATAGCAGGGGCGCAGATTCAGCCCGGTGGGCAGGATCACGTAGCAGGCCAGCGCAATGGTCATACCGCTGAACAGCGGCATACACAGCCGCCAGAAGTCCTCCCGGGGTGCCTTCCACAGAAGGAAGAACAGGGTGAACGGGATCCACGGAAACCATGCAAAATAGGGGATGGCCGCATATTTGCAGAAGGGAATCAGATCGTCCAGCCGGCAGTGCACGAGGATGTGCGGCATATGGATCTGGGTGTTCAGGAAATTGAATGCGGAAAGATAAAGTATGAGATACAGCGCCATGAAGCAAAGCGGATGGCGCGAAAACCAACTGCGTTTCATTGAAAAAGCCTCCTTTTTGCAGAAGTGAAAGCTCTTAGCACTGTGAAATTATACGCCGGGAATGTGACAAAAACAAGAATGAAAGCAGACAACATTGCTGAAAAACAAATAAATTATTTGTGCGTATTGCGTAAAAAAGAGCCTGCCTTCGCGGCAGGCTCTTATAAAATGCAGAGGAAAGATTCAGATGACCTGCTGTTCCAGCCACTTGCCGCGCACGAAGCGTACAAAGAAGCACAGGGAGCGGAACGCCCAGTCCAGATACATGCCCATCCAGATGGCCAGCAGGCCGCCGTGGAAGGCCAGCACACACAGGTAGCAGAAGCCCACCCGGAAGGCCCACATGGACACGATGCTCACGGTCATGGTAAAGCGGGCATCGCCTGCCGCACGCAGGATGTTGGGCATGGTAAAGCTGGAAGGCCAGATGAACAGCGAAACGATGTTGAACCACACCATCACTTCCAGCGCCATGGCGTAGGCCTCGGGCGAGAGGTTGAACAGGCCCAGTGCAAATTTGTTGGCAAACAGGAAGGCCGAAAGGTTCATGAACCATGCGCCGCAGTAGGCAAACAGCATCAGGCGGCGGGAGTAATACACGGCCTGATCTTTTTCGCCAGCGCCAAGGCACTGGCCCACCACGGTCAGCGCAGCCATGCCCACGGCGTTGGCCGGGATGTTCAAAAAGGTGGTGGTGGTGTTTGCCACGGCGTTGGCCGCAATGGCGGCGGTGCCCAGAGTGGAGGTCAGGCTGGAAACGGACAGCTTGCCGATCTGGAACATGCCGTTTTCAATACCGGCAGGGATGCCCACCCGCAGGATCTGCTGGATGAGCCGCGCCTTCGGGGCAAGGGCCTGCAGGCCGTCCACCCGCAGCGGGCAGGCGGGCCGCTGCAGCAGGTACAGCACAGCCACGCAGGCAATGGCGCGGGACACAAGGCTGGCCAGTGCGGCACCCATCACGCCCATTTTGAAGCCGTAGATCAGCACGGCGTTGCCGCCAATGTTCACCACATTCATTACAAGGCTGGACATCATGCTGATCTTGCTGTTGCCCTGCGCCCGGAACAGGGCCGCACCGGCGTTGTACAGGCCGATGAACGGGTAGCTCAGGGCCGAGAGCAGAAAGTAGGTCTCGGCATAGCGCATCACGTCCACGTCGATGGAGCCGAAGATGCCGCGCAGGATGGCATGGCGGCCCGCCACCACAACGGCGGCCACCAGCAGGCTGAAGCTGGACAGGATGAACAGGATCTGCGCCGCTGCATTCTTGGCATCCTTTGGCTCCTGCCGGCCGATGTACTGGCTGGTGACCACCGCGCCGCCGGTGGCAAGGGCGCTCATGATCTGGATCATCAGGGTGTTGAAGCTGTCCACAAGGCTCACGCCGGAAACAGCGGCTTCCCCCACCGAGGAGACCATCAGCGTGTCGGCCAGACCGATGGTCACGCTGAGCGCCTGCTCTGCGATCAGCGGCAGCAGCAGGGCAATGAGCTGCTGCCGGGTGAACAGCGGCGGCTTATGGAACGCGGGCGTTTTGGTTGCTGTCATAGGTTCCTCCGTAACGGTGACAAGATACACTTGGATACATGACCTATATCATACAGCGGAACGCGCAGAATTACAAGAGAAAATCTTCTGTCAGGAAAATTCCTGACTGGGGGTCAGGCTGGTGCCGTAATATACGATATAATCATACGGGACGGTCGGCCCGAACACCGTCTTGTCTGGGTACTTCCTCAGCATGTCCGCTTTCAGGTCGGCCGGGGTCTCGGGCACACCGGCGCAGAGCGTATCGGAGCACACGGCATTCCAGAGGCCTGCAGAGAACGAGGTGCAGTTGTAAATGGCCGACCAGTGGTCTGCGTTGGCCAATGCCTGATTTACCGTGTCTAGCTGGCTCTGGTCCAGTGAGACCTGAATGCCGTAAAGATTCTGATAGTAAGAAGCGTTCAGGTAATATTTGTAGTAGCCCTCCAGATTGTACCAGATGCCGGAATGCTCGCAGCGGTTGCCGCGGGTGCTTACGGTGATGGACGTATCCGGCGCAATGAGCAGTCCGCCCACATTGATATCCTGCTCCGAGACATTGGTGATGGTGAGGAAGCTGTGTCCGCTGGTGTTGAGGGGAACATCGCCGTGGTCATCGGCGCGGGCAAAAAGCCGCAGCACCGCAACGGCTCCCTCGGCAGGGGCATCACCGTAGGCCTGCGCAGGGGACTTGTGGTCTGCCTGCGCAAAGTGGTACGGCCCGCCAAAGTTGGTGGTAAAGCCAACGACATTGCGCATCAGGTCGGCAGAACCGGTGATATCTGTTACCACCTTATCCTCTTTTGCGGCGGGCTGTGCGGCCTTGGGTTCCTGTGCGTAGGCGGGCAGGGCGCACAGGCAGGCCAGCAGCACGCAGCAGGAGAGGATGCGGAAAAACTGTTTTTTCATAGATGCCTCCATTTGTGCTTTTTTTCAGGTAAAGCTTACCGTTTTTTGCAGGGTCTGTCAAGGACTGCGGCAGGCGGAAAAGCCGCGCCGCAGCGTGTTTGTTCCACTTTACCCGTGCAGGCAATTGTGCTAAAATAAACCTGAGGTGCACTGCGCTTTGCAGGAGAGGGGAGTGCACTGTGGTAAATGAGATAAGAAATAAAAGGTAAATCAGAACCCAAAGGGGGAACAATATGCCAAAAGCAGCCCATAAGGTGGTCGTGATCGGCCACCGCAACCCGGATACCGACTCCATCTGCTCGGCCATTGCCTATGCAGAGTTGAAAAACAAGACCAGTGATCTGGTCTGTGAGCCCCGCCGTGCAGGCAAAATGAATCAGGAGACCGAGTTCGTGCTCAAAAAGTTCGGGGTAAAGCCCCCGCGCATGTGCACGGACGTGAACCCCAAGATCCGCGATGTGGACTACCGCGAGATGCCCGGCATCCCCGGCTCCACCAGCCTGCGCAAGGCGTGGGAGATCATGCGCGACAAGCAGATCGACACCCTGCCGGTCACCAGCCCGGACAACGAGCTGGAGGGCGTGATCACGGTCAAGGACATTGCCACCGCCAACATGGACGTGTTCGACACCGGCATCCTGGCCAAGAGCCAGACCACCTACCGCAATATTTTGGAAACGCTGGGCGGCACCATGGTGGTGGGCCGCGAGGACGACGTGTGCACCACCGGCCACATCCGCATCGGCACCGCCACGCCCGAAATGCTGGAAAATACCGTGGAAAAAGGCGACATCGTCATCCTGACCAACCGCTACGAAAGCCAGCTGTGCGCCATCGAGAAGGAAGCGTCCCTGCTCATCATCTGCAACGGCTCCAAGGTGGGCCGCACCATCCAGCGCATTGCCGAGGAAATGGGCGTGGCCATCATGTCGGCCCCGGTGGACACCTACGCCGCCGGTAAGCTGATCAGCCAGTGCGCTCCCATCTCCTACTATATGACCCGCAGCGACATCATGAAGTTCACCCTCGTCACGCCGGTGGCCGATGTTACCCGCGTGATGGCCAAGGTGCGCCACCGCTATTTCCCCATCCTGGACGAGGACGGCAAATACTGCGGCATGGTCAGCCGCCGCAACATCATCAATCTGCAAAAACGCCGCATCATCCTGGTGGACCACAACGAGGCCACGCAGGCTGTGGAGGGCTTCGATCAGGCCGAGATCCTGGAGATCATCGATCACCACCGCATCGGCAGTCTGGAGACCAGCGGCCCGGTGTACTTCCGCAACCAGCCGGTGGGCTGCACGGCCACCATCATCACCCAGATGTACGACGAGAACGGTATGGAGATCCCGCCGCAGATCGCAGGCCTTCTGCTGGCGGCCATCCTTTCGGATACGCTGGTGTTCCGCAGCCCCACCTGCACCCCGCTGGACGAGGCCCTTGCAAAGCGTCTGGCAAAAATTGCCGGTGTGGACATTGACGAGTTTGCCAGCGAGATGTTTGAAGCAGGCGAAAAGCTGGACGGCAAGACCGCCGAGGAGGTGTTCCTGCAGGACTTCAAGGTGTTCATGTGCGGCGATATCCGCTTTGGCGTGGCGCAGGGCAGCTACATGACCCGCAAGAACCTGCTTGCCGCCGAAGCGCTGCTGCAGCCCTATCTGGAAGAAGCCCGCAACAAGCAGAACGTGGAGGATATCTACATGCTGCTCACCGACGTGCCCAAGGAGGAGAGCGTGGTCATCAGCGATGGCCGCTATGCTTCCGAGGTGCTCTCGGACGGTTTTGAGACCCAGCCTGCCGAGGACGGCAGCTTTACCCTGCCCGGTGTGGTGAGCCGCAAAAAGCAGTTCATCCCGGCGCTGATGACCGCCTATCAGGAGCTGTAAGATGTTTGATTTTCTGCATAAAAAAGCACAGGATGCCACGCCGCCCGCCCTGCCGGAAGGCACTGTGCGCCGCCGCTATTCCATCGAAGGGCAGGTGCAGGGGGTGGGCTTCCGCTACCGCGCCCGCTATGCGGCCCAGACGCTGGAACTGACCGGCTGGGTGGAGAACGAGGACGACGGCAGCGTGACGCTGGAAGTGCAGGGCGACCCGGAAAAGTTCCTGCGGCTGTTCGCCATGATCCAGAAAAGCGATTATATCCAGATCACCGGCATCCGCCAGAAGGATCTGCCGCCCGACCCATGGGAGCGGGGCTTCTCGGTAAAAGGGTATTGATCTGAACTGCAAACAAAAAAGCTGACGCGAAAGCGTCAGCTTTTTTGCTCTTTCTAAATTTATCAACCTGCTGTTTTCAGCGGGGAATTTTCTGTCCAGATGGTGCCGTCCAGCAGCCGGGTCACAGCCAGAGTGCCGTTTGCGGAAACACGGGCCGGGTCCAGCGCGTAGAAATCGCTCTCCTTCAGGTTCGCGGGGTCTGCATCCGCACGGATGCCCACCACACAGACCCAGTGACCATAGGCGGCGCTGGTGGCGATGTGCGGGTAATTGACCTCGTTCCAGCCGGAACTGGTCAGGTGGTATTCATAGCTGGAGGTGCGGTTCGTGTGCCGTTTTACGCCGCTCACCGCAGTGTTTTTCAGATGCACGATCACCGGCTTCCCGGCGGAAAGCTCGGTGTAAAGCTTCTGCAGGCACTCGGACAGGCTGCCGGAATAACCGTAGTAGCCGCCCGCAGACCAGACCGCACCGTTTGACCACATGCCGCTGCCGGAGGAAACTTTTCCATCCAGAATGGTGCGTGCATAGCGCAAGGCGTACCAGCTGCATTTGCCGGAGGTCTGGTTGCCGATGGAGAGAATCTGGCTGGTGCTGAAGTCCAGCATCCGGATGCCGTGCGTTTCCTGCAGGGCAGCTGCGTGTGCGTGGGGAACGGCCAGAGCCAGCACAAGGCACAGCGCCAGAACTGCCGCCGCCAGCCGCTGTGCCGCGCGGGCGGGACAGTGTTGCATATTGAGCCACATCCTTTGTTTTTTCTACGACCTTATTTTACCATGCAAAAATGGTAGAATTGTGTAAAATCGTAATTTTTTGAAAGGATTCTGAAAGATGGATCAAGATGGATCGGAACACAACATCTGATCAAACCGGGAAGGACTGTGCCCCGGAAAAAACAGCATGGAGCTTCCGGCTGGAAGAAGATTTTCCAGCACGGTAAAGAACCTTTGCGAAATAAGGACAGTGTATCTCAATACTGCAACAAAAAAGCCGCTGTTTCATTGATTTTGAACGAAAATGTTTCGGAAACTTTATGCATCTTCTCAATTGACAAAACCAACTGCTGTCGGATAAAATAAGGCCAGAACGACACCCGTTCTGTAGTGCGAAAAAACAGCACTGAAATGAGACAAATCAACAAAATCTTGAAACGACAGGAGGCGCTTGACAATGAAAAAGCTGAAGAAATTTGCTGCCCTGCTTCTGGTGGGTGTGATGGCTCTGGCCCTGCTGACGGCCTGCGGCGGTGGCGGCGGCAGCTCCACCAACAAAGCCGAAGAGCAGAAAGTGATGGAGCAGATCGGTAAGGAGAAGGGCATTTCGGTGGCCAGTGACGCAGAGCTCCGCGCAGTGGCTGAAAAGAGACTGGATGAGTCGCTCCAGTATAAAGTTTTCGGCTATGCAGGAGCGTACAGGTTCTATCGGAATCGAGTAGGAAATGATCTGGCTGTCACCATTACTGCCCGGCACAACTATGAGGATACGTTCCTGAGCACGGTTCTGACTTATATCTCGCAGTATGTTAAAACGGATGTCAGCGGCAACGTGAGTCAGGATGGCATCTGGTCGAATATAGGCGTGGTGGTCAAGAGCGATAACGAGCAGAACTACATTGGCATCACCATCCGCATTAAGAACTACTACAAGTAAAAATCTATCACCCTTTCCCCCGGAGCGTGGCTGCAAGGCCGCCCTTCGGGGCTTTTTTGCGTTTGAACCCTCTCAGTCACGCCTTACGGCGTGCCAGCTCCCCCAAAGGGGGGAGCTTTTAGGCATTGACGGTTTGCAGCAAATAAGCTCCCCCTCTCGGGGGAGCTGGCATCGCGCAGCGATGACTGAGAGGGTTGCCTCCCTCGCTGAGGGAGGTGGCAAACCCGCAGGGTTTGACGGAAGGAGTTCGCCCTGCCCCGGGGCTTTTTTGTGTTTGGGGACAATTGCCAAAAAGAAGGGCGGAATTTGGGCGATATGCCTGTTGACATGCGGGGGGGGGTATGGATAAAATAAATTCAGACGGGTAAAGCGATTTGGGGTCGCCCAAACCGTCAGAATTTGAAAACAGGAGGAACATTACAATGAAAATGTTCAAGCGTTTCGCAGCCGCCTTTCTGGCCGGCGTGATGGCTCTGGCAATGCTCACCGCCTGCGGCGGTGGCGCTGGTGGCCCTGGTGAAAGTGAGTTCGAGAAGAAAGTTCAGGATGTATATATGGCTGCGCTGAACAAGGAATACGGCACAGAATGGTCCAATAACAGTGAAGTCAAGGAACTGGCAACAGAAGCACTGAACAAAATTGCAGACGGCAAGATTGCATTGACTGCTATTGCTGCAAAGAAAGAAACCGAGAAAAACTACGTAGGTGCAATTGTTTGTGCTGAGAATGCGAAGCAGAACGCTGAAGTGTACACGGCTGTTTACTATGAAGAAACAACGGCAGGAACGATTACGGTTAATTCTGATATGGTTGAGTTGATGAAGACTGCAACAGATTTAGTAATCAAAATTAGTGAACAAAATGGAACGAAAATCGAAGTTACTGGTTTGGGTGTTGGCACTAAGACCGTTGGCGGAAAGACCTATGTTGCAATTGGCTATAAACTGAGCAAGTAAGCGGATTACAATTAAACTATTGCCCCGAGGAGCATCCCGCTCCCCGGGGCTTTTTTGCGTTTAGGAGCAAACTCCCCCAGTCGCCTGCGGCGACAGCCCCCTCAAAGAGGGAGCCTTTCGCATCGGCAAAGCTTCCGGCTCAGGTGCAAAGCTTCCGGTTTCGCCAGAGCCTCCCTCACTGAGGGAGGTGGCAAACCCGCAGGGTTTGACGGAAGGAGTCCGCCCCGCCGTTTTTTTGCGCCTTTTGGCAGAGATGCCGTTTCCCGGTACGACCCCTTTCCGTGAAAAAGCATCTCCGAAACGACCGCAGTCGTTTCGGAGATGCAAAATTTAAAATAATTCTTCCGCTGATATTTGCCAAAGCGAACGCGGCGGCAATTCTGAATGGTTTCTCTGTCAAACCGTGTCGTTTTGTGGTACAATAAAAACGTATTCTGATGTGAACAGGAAAGGACGTTTCCATGCAGCTGTTTGAACTGGTGTCCCCGCGGCTGTTCCGCCCGCTGGCGGGGCCGAACCGGGCTTTTTATGCGGAATTGCTGCTTCTGCTCTGGGAGGAGTGCCGCCACACGGCGGATTACAGCATTTCCCGTGCGGAGGCCGTCTGGCGTGCCGAGGATTACTTTGCCGCACTGGCAAAGCCCCTTGCGCTGGATGCCGACGGTGCGGGCGATGAAGAAGAGCAGCCCACCCGCGACCCTCACACGCTGGCCGTGGGCTTTCTGCTGCGGCTGCGCCGCACTGGCTGGCTGGAAGAGCAGCCCGGCAGCTACGAGGGGGAAGCGTCCCTTGCCTTTGTGCCGGAGGTAACGCCGCTGCTGGAAGCGCTGGAAGAAATCTTGAATCCACGCGTAGTTACCTATACCGGAAAGCTGTACAAGGCATGGCAGCTGCTGGGCAGCATCGGGCAGGAAAAAAGCCCCTATGAGAACGTTCTGCGGGAGGTGGACGCAGACCTTGACGCGCTGAACCGCTCTCTCCGGGCACTCAATGCCTCCATCGGCCACTATATCGACCGGCTCACCCGCAACCGCACCCCGCAGGAGGTGCTGGAACTGTTCGACCAGTACGAGGAAAAGGTGGTGGCGGCGGCCTACCACCGCTTCAAGACCAGCGACAACCTGTTCAACTACCGCGCCTATCTGGAAGAGGAGCTGGACGACTGCGAGGAGAACTACCTGCCGCAGCTGGCCTTTGATTATGCCCGGGTGGAGCGCTGCGCACCGAACGAAGCGACACCTGCCGTGCGTGCACTCATCCAGAAGCAGCGGGACGCGCTGGAAGAGATGAGCCTGCTCATGCGCGAGATCGATGCAAGCCACATCCGCTACCGCAAGCGGGCCGTGCAGCGGGCACAGTTCCTGCTGCTGAGCGACCGTTCTTCGCAGGGCAGCGTCACCGCCCTGCTGCGCCGCTACGCCGAGGACATCCGCACCCCGGAGCAGCTGTTTGAACCGGACGACGGCCCGGTGGCAAAGCGGCTGCATCTGTACCCGGCGGCAGTGTTCGGGGAGAAATTCCTCTACCCGCCCGCTGCCCAGCGCACCGCCGAGCCGCTGGCCCCGGTGCGCACCGAAGGATTCGATCCGGAACAGCTCAAAAAAGAGCAGCAATTGCTGCTGGATTACGCCCGCCTTGCCGTTACCGAGGAGAACGTGGCCCTGCTGGCCCGGCAGGCCCTTGCCGCCCGCCCGCAGGTGAACGCGGCACTTCTGGCAGACGAATACCCGAACGATTTTGCCCGCATCATCGGCCTGCACACCTACTCGCAGTCGCCGCACCGGGATTATGACATTCAGCTCACCGGCAATTGGGTGGAGCGCGGCGGTTTCCGCTTTGAGGATTTTGTCCTCACCCGCCGCAGGGAGGAAGAAAATGGCAACCATTAACATGCTGGAAGAAACCGCGAATTACCTGCTGAACCACTGCTTTCTGCTGGGCAGCGTGGAGGATCAGCGGGCAAAATATCTTTATGTGCAGGATCATCTGGACGAGGTGCGCGCTGTGTTCGCCCCGCTGGGCTATTCTGTATTGCTGTACCCGGCACCCCTGCAGGCGGCGGCTTTGGTCAACGGCCACGAGGGCAGTCAGGCCCGGCTGCTGAAATACGAGAGCATCCTGCTTTTGGTATTGCGGCTTTTGTACCTGCAAAAGCGCGAGAGCCTTGCGGCCAATGCCGACGAGGTGCTGGTGACGGTGGAAGAGGTGCAGACCGAGTTGCAGAAGATGAATCTGCCCCGCCGTCTGGACCAGAAAACGCTGGAAAACCTCATGCGCACCCTGCGCCGGTACAATCTGGCGCGGCCTGTGGGGCGGCTTTCCGGGCTGGACAGCCGCATTGAAGTATTTCCCACCGTGCTGCTGGCCCTGCCGGATGCCGACCTTGCGGATGCAGCGGCAGAATCTGCCCGCACCCGCACAGAGCTTGGCCTTTATGAACGACCGGAAGAAGCAGGGGAGGGTGAAGAATGATCGAACTCAAACGGCTGAAGCTTATCAACTGGCACAACTTTGAAAATGTCACCTTCGACTGCGCACGGCTCACCTATATGATCGGCGTGAACGCCGTGGGCAAGACCACCATTCTGGATGCCATCCGCTACTGCCTGACCACCAACCGCAATTTCAATGCGCTGGGCAATAAAAAGAGCGGACGCACCCTGCAGGGCTCTGTCCACGCCAAGCAGCGCGGCGAGAACGCTTACCGCCGCCCGGGCCATACCGTGGCCTACATCGGGGCGGAGTTCTGGGACAGCGTCAAGCGCACCCCCTTCGTCATCGCGGTGCGGGTGGAGTCCGAAGGCCCCATGCAGGAGCTGCACCCCGGCGATCAGACATGGTATCTTTCGGAGGACGGCTGCACGCTGGAACAGCTGCCCTTCATCGACCCTAAGACCGGTGCACCCAGCGCAAAGGAGGACTTCAAGCCCGCAACAGGCCGTCTCTCCTACACCCGCAGCCCCAGCGAAGCGCGGGACCGCATCTGCCGTGCGCTGGGCATCGGGCGCGCCTCCAGCCCCTTGGGCAAAAAGTTCAACGAGGTGTTCCAGATGGGCACCAGCATGGACGAGATCCCCAACTTCCGGGAGTTTTTGTACCAGTACATCCTGCCCCAGCCGGAGCTGGATCTGGACGCTTTGCAGGGCGACCGGCTGGAACTGGAAAATCTGCACGCCGTGCTGGCCGAAGCACAGACCCGCGCCGACGCGCTGGAAGAGATCGTGGATTTTGGCCGCGAAGCTGCCGAAAAGCAGACCCAGACCCTTGTGAACCGGGGCGCGGCGCTGCTGGCCCGCGCCGCTGCCGACGGCAGCGAACAGACCGTCTGGCAGGAGCATCTGGATGCGGGCCGCCGCCAGCTGGAACAGCTGAACGCCCGCTATGCCGAGGCCAAAAATGCCGAAGCGGAAGCCCGCCGGGCCTATCTTTCCGCCCACGGTGCTGCCAGCGCCAGCGGCGAGGGCCGGGCACTGGATGCCCTGACCGAGGAGCTTTCCCGCCGCAAAACGGCGCTGGATACCGCCGCACACAAAGCCGAAAAGGCAGAAAGTGCCCTTGCCCGCACCCAGAGCTTGCTGGCTGTGCTGCGCCGCAGCGGCTTTGCTGTCGGCATCAAGGCCGAAGAGCTGACGGCGGACACTCTGCCGCAGCTCACCGCATGGCTCTCCGCGCAGGAAAAACCGCTGGAGGAAGCCTATTTTGCTGCCCGCCAGAACACCGCCGCCCTGCACCGGGATCAGGCCGTGAAGCGCGCCGAGCTGGACGCGGTGTCCGGCGGCAAGTGGGTCTACCCCCACGGCGATGCCGCCACCCGGGTGCGGGATGCCGTGAATGCGGAACTCAAGAGCCGGGGCATGCAGCCGGATGCGAAAATTTTCTGTGAACTGCTGAACGTGGAGGATGAGAGCTGGCAGGACTGCGTGGAAGCCTGCCTTGGCGACCGCCGCTTTGATATCCTTGTGCCGCCCGCCCACTACGAAGCCGCCAAAAGCGCCTTTGTGGCCCTGAAGGACAAGGTAGGCCCCATCAGCCTGCTGGACACCCCGGGCATCCGCAAGGCCAACCGCCGCGCCGACAAGTACGGCCCGGACAGCCTTGCCGCGCAGGTGAGCAGCGAAAACCCGCTGGCTGCACAGTATGCCCAGACCATTCTGGGCCGCATCGTCTGCTGCGACACCCCCGATACGCTGGAACAGCATCCCGACAGCGCCACCCGCGACCTTTTGCGCCACCATCCCTTCCGGCTGGAACGGCTGCGCACTCCCCAGCGGTACATCGGTCTGGACGCCCGCCGCGCCCGCGCCGGTGTGCTGGCGGCCGAGCTGGAAGCTCTGGGGGAAAGCGCCCGTGCTGCCGCCCAGACAGAACAGAACCTGAAAGCCGCCTATAACCAGTACCAGACCCTGCTGCGGGGCACGGCACTGGACGAGCTGGCTGCGCTGTGGGATGCCCGCGCCGCACTGACTGCCGCACAGAATGCTGTGACCGAACAGGAAGCAAAGCTCACCGAGTGCCGCGAGAACCCGCTGCTGCAGCAGCTTTACAAGGAGGAAGAAGCCCGCGAAGCCGCATGGGAGGCTGCCCGCGCCGCCGTGGAGCAGGCGGGCGGCGACATCCGCGTGTGCCAAAAGCAGATCGCCTCCTGCGAAGCAGAGCAGAAAAAGGCAGGGGAAACGGCACAGCAGAGCGCCGATGCTGCCCGGAGCTTCTTTGCGGCGCACCCGCTGGTGGAGCCGCTGGCCCGCACCCGGATGCTGGCGCTGGCCCCGGCGGATAAGCCCCGCGCCGCCGCACAGGCTGCGGAAAAGGCGCAGGCCAAGCTGGACGATGCGCTGGCCGTCTATCTGACCGGCACGCTGGAACCGGCCCAGAAGGCCTACAACGAGCACTATGTGTGCGATTATCCGCTGGGCCTTGCGGGGTTGGACCAGTACCGCGCCCAGCACGAGAGCCTTGTGCGCATCGATCTGGAACGCTATGCCGCCCGTCTGGAACAGGCCCAGCGGGACTGCAAGGACCGCTTCCGCAAGGATATCCTGTTCCGCATGAAGGACGATATCTTCAACGCCCGGCGGCAGTTCCGGGAGCTGAACAAGGTGATGGAGCAGCTGACCTACGGCGAGGAGGTCTACCGCTTTGAGCTGGAGCCCAGCCGCGACCCGCAGCTGGCGGCCTTCTATCAGGTCATCGTGGACAAGGGCAACCAGCAGATGACCGAGGGCGACTCGCTGGACAACCTTGCCGCCACCGCCGACCCTGCTTATGAGCGTCAGGTGGACGAGCTGATGGAAAAGATCATGTCCGATGTGGACGAGAACACCCGCGCCCGGCAGGAGGGCCGCACCGGCGGCGTGACCCTCTCGGACTATGTGGACTACCGCACCTATCTGGATTACGACATCAAGGTGACGAACCGGGTCACCGGCCAGCAGGCGTATCTGTCCCGCGTCAGCCGCGACTCCTCCGGCGGCGAGAATCAGGCCCCCTTCTATGTGGCCATCTGCGCCAGCCTGCTGCAGATCTACGAAAAGAGCGAGAACAGCATCCGTCTTGTGCTGCTGGACGAAGCCTTCAGCAAGATGACCAGCGACCGCATCCGCCCCATGATGGAGCTGTTCCGCCGCCTGCAGCTGCAGGTGCTGCTCATCTCCACCGTGGAAAAGAGTACCGCCATCCAGCCCTACTGCGACATCACCTACTCCATCGTCCGCCACGGCGACACCAACGCAATAGCGCCGTTTATCCGCCTTGCGGCGGAATGATGTGCGCATTATATGCGCAATGATGTCTGCCTGCGGGGCATGATAGAATGTGCGATAGCACACATCATTTTGCGCAGCAACCTCATTTCTGCGCAGCAGAACATCATAAAAAAAGAAGCACGCATCTGCGTGCTTCTTTTTTATTCATATTGTTACCGCAGCGGCAGCACATCCTCATCCTCGTTGATCTCTTCCATCATCCCGTCCGCAAAGTACCAGCCTCTGCCGTACAGCGCCTCGCTGCCATCGGCGCACAGGATATACGAGCCGTCCGGCAAAGCGAGAAAATGCCGCTTTTTGCTGTCGGCAAGGGCGATGTCCTCCACCTTCTGTCCGTCCAGCACATGATCCCGGATGAACTGGTAATGGGGCAGGATGCGGGTCTCGGTCAGGCCAAGGCCGTTCATCCAGCGGGAGTAGTGCGGGTCGGCGGCTTCGCCCGGTTCCTCGGGCGCGGCGTACACGATGTGGGCGGCGTTCATGCTGCCGGCACTCACGCCTAGCACGATGCCGTGGTAGTTGTGGAACAGCCCCGGCAGGCCCAGCTGAGCAAAAAAGTGGTTCTGGGTGGGCACGTGCCCGCCGCACAGCATCACAAAGCCGCTTTGGGGCAGAAGAGAACCGATCTCCTCGGCATTGCGGGCATCGCAGGGGATGAGCGCCGTCAGGGGCAGGTGGGCGTTCGCAAAGCTCTGGGCAAACACCCGGCACATCTCGTCGTTCTGCTCGTAGGCATAGGGGTCTGCCGCAATGGCAAGGCCCAGCACGGCGTGATCCGGCCAGACGGCCCGCAGGTTCGCCACAAAGTGGTTGCGGGTGTCCAGCACCGGAATATCCGGCCCCGGCTCAAAGGGGCAGCCGCTGGGGCTGCTGGTCAAAAACAATGTCATAATGATCCCTCGTAAAACAGTGAATAAGAAGCTGTGTCCATTCTAACACGATTTTGCTGCCAGCGGCAGAGCCAGAATCACCAAAAAAATCCCCCGCTTTTCGCCGTTTCGCAGAAAGCAGGGGATTTTATCATGCCTTTCGGTAATGGAATACCTTGTCCTTGGTGAGGAGCATGGCAGCGCTCACGGCCAGAGCTGCCAGCTCGGCGGCGGTGACGGCCAGCCAGATGCCGTCGATGCCCAGCAGCAGCGGCAGCAGGAGAATGGCGATCACCTGAAACGCCAGCGTGCGCAAAAAAGAGATCAGCGCGCTGGTCACGCCGTCGCCCAGCGCCGTGAAGAAGGAGGACGCATACACGTTGAAGCCCATGATGAGGAAGCTCAGCGCATACAGCCGGAAGGCCCGGCTGGTCAGGGCCAGCAATTCCGCATCGTAGCCCACGAAAATGCGCGCCACACAGGGGATGATGAACATGGAAGCCAGTGTCAGGGTTACGGCCACCACGGCGATGAGCCGCAGGCTTTTCCGGTAGAGGTTGTGCACCTCGGCGTGGTTGCGGGCACCGTAGTGGAAGCTGACGATGGGTGCACTGCCCACGGCATAGCCCACGAACACCGCCACGAACAGGAAGGCCGCGTACATGATGACACCGTAGGCGGCCACGCCGTTCTCACCGGCCAGACGCAGCAGCTGGTAGTTGTACAGGATATTGACCAGCGACATGGAAAGGTTGGTCATCAGCTCGGAAGAGCCGTTGATGCAGGCATCCCGCAGTACTTTGCTGTAAAAACTGGTCTTGCACAGGTGCAGGCGGCTGGAGTTGCTGCGGTCGATGAAGTAGAACACCGGCAGTACGCCGCCCACCAGCTGGCTGATAAAGGTGGCAATGGCTGCGCCCTCCACGCCCCAGCCCCAGATCCCCACCATCAGCACATCCAGCACCATGTTGGTGCAGCCCGCGCCCACGGTGAACCAGAAGCCGAGGTGCGGCTTTTCGGCGGTGACGAAAAAGCTCTGGAACATATTCTGCAGCGCAAAGGTGGGCAGGGACACCATCAGGATGCGTCCATAGCGCACCGCATAGTCCAAAAGCTCCCCCTTGGCACCCAGCAGCACGGCAATGGGCCGCAGGAACACAATGCCCAGCACGGCCAGCACACTGACCGAGACCAGAGCCGCCAGCAGGAACAGGGTAAAATAGCGGTCGGCCTTTTTCTGGTCGCCCTCGCCCAGCGTGATGCCCACGATGGCGCTGCCGCCGGTGCCCAGCATAAAGCCGATGGTGCCCAGCAGCATGGGCAGCGGCATGATGAGGTTGACCGCCGCAAAGGCCGTCTTGCCCACAAAGTTGGAGACACACAGGCCGTCCACGATGCCGTAGATGGAGGTGAACAGCATGGTGCCGATGCAGGGCAGTACGAACCGCAAAAGGCGGGAATAGGTGAAATGGTCGGAAAGCTGGATCCGCTGCTTGGACATGGCGTCCTCCTTTCTGCACAAGGTGCAAAAAACGGGCCGGATAAATGTCCGTGAGTGCACGCCCGGCCTCGATCTGCTTCGTCACTACGGCAACGAAACCTCCGGCGGGGCGCTGTCTGCACGGCATCTTATCCGGCCCGTTTCAAATTACGTTGAAAACGGTCCTCCGATGAACCAAAAAAGAGCATATCAGAATTTATTTTTGTTGTCAAGGCAGAAAAATCAAAAAATCGGCATTCGAGGGTCAAAATTCATAAACTGTCTCTTTCCAACGTTTATCAAACCTGTTAAACTGATAAAAGTTTTTTTATGGATCCGGAAAGGAGAACTCCTGTTTTGATGAAACGTTTTTATACCGCCATCGTGCGCCGCCGCAGGCTGGTGCTGGCGGTGTTTGCACTGGCGGCTGTGCTGAGCGTGTTCGCTGTGCGTCAGGTAAAGGTGGATTACGATATCAACGACTATCTGCCGCCGGAATCCCCCTCCACCACCGCCATCGAGGTGATGAACGGTGCTTTCACCGGCGGCATCCCCAACATGCGGGTCATGGTGCGGGATGTCACGGTGCCGCAGGCGCTGGAGTACAAGGAAAAGCTTGCCGCCATCGATGGAGTGTCCTCCGTTGCATGGCTGGACGACAGTCTGGATGTGACAGTGCCTTTGCAGATGCAGGACACCGCCACGGTGGAGAGCTATTATAAGGATGGCTGCGCCCTGTTCACCGTGACGGTGGAGGACGAGAAGCGTCTGGAAGCCGTGGCTGCCGTGCGGGATCTGATCGGGGAGGGCAACGCGCTGGAGGGCGCGGCAGTGTCCACTGCCGTTGCCACCAACTCCACCGTGACCGAGGTGGCAAAGATCGCCGCCATCGCGGTGGTGTATGTGCTGTTCATCCTGATCCTGACCACCGATTCCTGGGCGGAGCCGCTGCTGGTGCTGACGGGCCTTGGCGCGGCCATCCTGCTCAACAACGGCACGAACCTCATCTTCGGCACCATCTCGTTTGTGACGAATGCGGCGGGCAGCATCCTGCAGCTGGCGGTGTCGCTGGACTACTCGGTGTTCCTGATCCACCGCTTTGCGGAGTGCCGGGCTGAAAACCCGGATGCCAGCCCGGAGGAGTGCATGGTGGATGCCCTGTGCAGATCCACCGGCTCCATCCTGTCCAGCGGCCTGACCACCGTCATCGGCTTTCTGGCACTGGTGCTCATGCAGTTCCAGATCGGCCCGGATCTGGGCCTTGCGCTGGCAAAGGGCGTGGTGCTGAGCCTTGTCACCGTGTTCACCTTTATGCCCGCGCTCACGCTGGCAGCGTATCAATGGATGGATAAGACCCACCACAGGCCCCTGCTGCCCAGCTTTGACAAGTTTGGCCGCTTTGTGGCCCGCATCATGCTGCCCATGGCGCTGGTGCTGGTCATTCTGATGGTGCCCAGCTATCTGGCCTCCAACTCGAACCAGTATTACTACGGTGCCGCCCACATGTTTGGCGAGAACACCCGTCTGGGTGCGGACACCGCCGCCATTGAAGAGACCTTTGGCCGCAGCGACACCTACGTTGTACTGGTGCCGGAGGGCGACACCGCCACGCAGCAAAAGCTTTCGGATGCATTGCACGCCATCCCGGAGGTGACCGGCATCCTTTCCTATGTGGACAACGCAGGCGCGTCCATCCCGCCGGAGTTCGTGCCCGGGGATACACTGGGGCTGCTGGTCTCCGGCGGCTACACCCGCATGGTGCTGACCGTGGATGCCGACACCGAGGGCGATGGGGCCTTTGCGCTGGTGGAGCGGGTGCGCGCCACGGTGCAGCAATATTACCCGGACAATTATTATCTGGCCGGTCAGGGCGTGAGCACCTATGACCTGATGGACACCATCACGGCCGACATGGTCAAGGTGAACCTGCTGGCCATCGGCGCAGTATTCCTGATCCTGCTCCTCATGAAGCGGCAGCTGCTTTTGCCCATCATTCTGGTGCTCAGCATCGAGACCGCCATCTGGATCAATCTGGCCATCCCGTACTTCCGGGGCCAGCACGTGTTCTACATTGCCTATCTCATCATCAGCTCGGTGCAGCTGGGTGCTACGGTGGATTACGCCATCCTCTTCTCCGACCGCTATCAGGAGTTCCGCGAGACGCTGGGCCGCAAAGAAGCCGTTGCGGCCACGGTGTCCGCGGTGACCACCTCGGTCAGCACCACTGGCAGCGCCATGGCGGTGGTGGGCTTCCTGATGGGAGCCATTTCCACAAACCAGCTGCTGGGCCAGCTGGGCAATTTTCTGGGCGTGGGCAGTCTGGTGTCGCTGGCCATCGTGCTTTCGGCACTTCCGGGCTTTTTGTATCTGGCCGACCCGCTCATTATAAAAAAGAAAAAACAGCCGAAGGAGGTTTGACCGAGATGAAACATCGATTTGTGCGCCGGGTGTCGGCGCTGGCGCTGGCAGGCTGCCTGCTGGCGGGCAGCAGTCTGCCAGCTTTTGCAGCAGCCTCCGCTGCCAAGGAAGAGGTCATTTATGCAAATCTTACGGCCTCCGGTGCTGTGACCGGCGTGTACGCCGTGAACAGCTTTTCCGTGCAGGCGGGGGACACCGTTGCGGACCACGGCAGCTACACTGCCGTGCGCAATATGACCACGAGCGATGCCGTGGAGCAGAGCGGCGATACGGTCACGGTGCATGTGACCGAGGACGGCAAGCTCTATTATGAGGGCGCCATGGACGCCGCCACGGCCCTGCCGTGGGTGGTAAAGCTGACCTATACGCTGGACGGGGCAGAGATCAGCCCCGACGAGCTGGGCGGCAAAAGCGGTGCCCTTTCCATCCGGCTGCAGGTGAGCCGCAACCCGGACTGCACCGGCAGCTTTTTTGACGACTACGCGCTGCAGGTGACCATGAGTCTGGACACCGGCCTTGCCCGGAACATCAGCGCGCCGGGCGCTACGGTGGCGAATGTGGGCAGCAAAAAGCAGCTTTCCTACATCCTGCTGCCGGGCGCGGACAGCGACGTGACCGTCACCGCCGATGTGACGGATTTTGCCATGGACGCCGTTTCCCTGAACGGCGTGCGGCTGAACCTGAACCTCGACCTCGGGGATATGGACCTGACCGGGATGCTGGAACAGCTGCAGAGCGGTTCCGTGCAGCTGGACGATGGTGCCAACGCGCTGGCAGACGGCATTGCGCAGGTGCAGGCGGGCATCGACACCCTGAACGGCAATTCCGGCGCCTTGACCGGCGGCTCAGCCCGGGTGCGTGCCGCCCTCACCCAGATGCAGACCGCGCTGAACGGCATCTCTGCCTCCACCGATGAGCTGAACACCCTGCTGAATGCCTCCACCCAGATCCGGGACGGCATTGTCCGGCTGGATGAGGGCGCGGCACAGCTGGAACAGCAGGTGAGCTTTGAAGCCTACAAGGCCATCCTGAAAGAGAACGGCCTTGACCTTGACGTGGTAAAGGATGGCAATGCCAAGGCCATCCAGCAGCTGCAGGGCATGGTGTGGATGATGCCGCAGCTCAAGGATGTGATCCTGCTTTTGCAGGGGTCTACGGCCAACATCGATGCCATGCAGACCTATCTCGACACCGTGAACGGCGGAATTGCCCAGCTGCACGAGGGCAGCAGCACCCTGAACGGCAGCTACGGCGAGTTTGATGCCGGGGTGCGTCAGCTGGCCGGTGTGCTGACCGGGATGCTGGGCAATCTCTCGGTGCTTACCGACGGCGTGAACCAGCTTGCCGCCCAGTACGTCCAGCTGGACAACGGCCTGAACGCCTACACCGACGGCGTAGCCCAGCTGAAAGCGGGCGTTGCGCAGCTGGCGGAGGGGGCGTCTCAGCTGACCGGCGGCACCGGCGAGCTGCGCAGCAGCGTTTCCGGCATCGACATGGATGCCCAGCTGGACAGCCTGCTGAACAGTCTTTCCGGCGGCGGGGAGGTGCAGAGTTTCACCTCGGCAGAGAACACCGAGGTGGGCGCGGTGCAGTTTGCGCTGCAGACCACTGCCATCACGGCCCCGGCCCCGGCTGCCCAGCCGGAATCGGCAGCTGTGACCCTGACCTTCTGGCAGAAGCTGCTCAAGCTGTTTGGGCTGTATAAAGGCTGATTTTTATGATACGGGGGATGCTTCCCGCATAGAGCGTAGTCGCGTGTTTAAAGTTTCATGCCTTTTGCAAAATGCATCGCCGCCGGGGATGTTCTCTTTTGCGTGCCAAAAGAGAACCAGAAAGGACGGCGGTGCCCGCAGGGCATGAAAGCCCCAGTGGGGCTTTTAAGCCGCAGACCGGTTTGCGTAGCAAATACCGCGCGTTCAGCGCGGCAAGGTCTCCGCTACTTTCGAGGCGCGGGCGGCGGCGGGTTGCGGCTCCCTGCGTCTGCTTTGTGCCTTGGACGGCACTCGCATTCTGCAGGCCGCTGCCCCAACAGCTCCTCCCTGTTTCGGCCACTGGCCGCGGTCGTCGCCGTTGCAAACTAGGGGCTGCACGCCCCTAGTAACCCCAAAGAAGATGGGCTCCATACAAAAAATCCAAGTCGCTTCGCTAAAGGATTTTTTGTGTTACGCCGATTTCAAGGCCCCTCAGCCGCTGCTGCGGCAGCTCCCCGCAGGGGAGCGGGCGCGCTCGTAAGCTTTGTACTCGAGCCAGTAACTTTGCCGCTATGCCAAGGCCTCTCCCTTTGGGAGAGGTGGCAGTGAGTGTAACGAACTGACGGAGAGGGCTAGCCTGCTTTCTCCCGCGCTGCCGTTTGCCGTCCAGTTCCCTCCCGTGAAAAGCGAAAGCCGGAAAATCCGCAGATTTTCCGGCTTTCTTTCTATAAAAATAATCGTTCCGCTAAAGATGCCCAGAGCGAAGCGGAGGGCATTTTAAATCGTTTTGCTGACATCATTCAAAATGGTATTCCACCAGTTCGCAGTTTTTGATGCCCGCAGCTGCGTATTCCTCGTTGGTCATGTCGTAGAAATAGGACTGCACCACCCGGGCGATGCCGTTATGGGCTACCAGCAGATAGGTCTTGCCGGTGTCGGCCTTCAGCTCGTCCAGCAGGTTATAGATGCGCTGGGCCAGCTGCATCATGCTCTCGCCGCCGTCGTAGCGGTCGGCGAAGTGGGTCTTGGAAACGCGGAACTCGCCGCCGTTGCGGGGCGTGCCCTCGTATTTGCCAAAGCACTGCTCCCGCAGGCGCGGCTCACACCGGGCGGGCAGGCCGGTGGCCTCGGCAATGGCCATGGCGGTGTCGGCGGCGCGGGACAGGGGAGAGTACAGGATCTCATCGATGTGCACCCCGCTGGCTTTGACGGCTTCGCCCAGCTTCCGGGCCTGCTGGCGGCCCCGCTCGGTGAGGGGGCTGTCGGTCATGCCGCAGATCTTGTTTTCAACGTTCCAGACGGTCTCTCCGTGGCGGGTGAAATAAAGCGTATGCATGGGTGGCTCCTTACTGGTCGTATCCCGCCTCGATCTCGCGGATGCGGGTGTAGAAAAAGTCGTTGGCAGGGGTGGGCATCCCGTACTTCTTGGCCCGCTGGCGCACCACACCGGCAAACTCCTCCACCTCGGTGGGGCGCTTTGCCAGCACATCCTGCCGCATGCTGGGCATGCCCTCGGGGTTAAAGGTGGGCATCATGGCGTCGATGAACCTCACATCATTGTCCGGCGGCAGGGGCACGCCCTCAAGGTTCGCCAGCCGGATGACCTCCTGCATGGCCGCGCGCATCATGTCCTGTGCTTTGCCGGGCTGGCGCAGGCCGCCGTAGGGCTGGTCAAAGGCGGCTGCGGCCTGATTCAGGCCATCATTCACCATCAGCTTGTTCCACTGCTTGTAAAGGATATCCCCACAAGGCTCGTTGGCAATGCCGCACTCGTCCAGATAGTCGGCCACGGCCTGCACGCGGTCGGTCATTTCGCCGCTGCGCTCACCGAACTGGATCTTGCCCGCCTGATTGAACACCAGCGTGCGCCCGGTGCGGGTGGCATCCATGCCGATGGCAACGCTCCACAGGGTGTGGCCGGGATAGGCTGCGTCAATGTGCTCCTCGCTGGTGATGCCGTTCAGCACGCTGAGGATCACGGTGTCCGGCCCTACGAACTTTGCGATATCCTGAATGGCCTGTTCCAGCACCGTGGCCTTGACGGCCACCAGAAGCAGGTCTACCGGCCTGCCCTCGGCGGGGGTGACATAAGAGAACTTGCATTCTTCGCCGTTACAGACGACCGGTTCGGCAGAGTAGCGGGCAATGCGCTCCTCATCGGCAATGACCTGCACGCCGGGCATTTTGCGCCCGAACAGGATACCCAGTGCGCCCAGACCGATCAGGGCCGAAGTTTCGATCTTTTTCATAAGTTCCTCCTGCATTTTATGCTTTTTTCAGTGTGCCGTCTGCGGTCAGGACGACCATGCTGCCCTCGTCGATGCCTAGGCGGGTGAGCTCTTTGTCCGGGTAGGGCAGGGTGCGCCGCTCCCCGGCGGGATCGGCCAGCGTGACATCGCACAGCACCGGCTGACCGGCGGGCAGCTCCTCGCAGCCATACATCTGCTCTTCAATGCGCAGAACGCGGTAGGTAGTCTCCATAGCAGCTAAACTCCTTTTTGTAAATACAGCATTTTTATTATAAAGCTCTGCGCGGGGCGCGTCAACCGCATTTGGCTTGACAGCCGGCCGCCCGGCTTGATAAAATAGGAATGATTTTTGGAACAGGGGGCAGTCACATGAATATTACGGAACTGCGTTATCTGGTGGCCATCCGCAAGTGGGGCTCCGTGAGCGCGGCGGCAAAGCAGCTGTATGCGGCCCAGCCCAATGTGAGCAAGGCGCTCAAGAATCTGGAAGAGGAATACGGCATCCGCATCTTTGAGCGTTCGTCCACCGGCATGATCCCCACCGAACAGGGACGGCATTTTATCCGGCAGGCAGAGCGGGTGCTGGACGAGGTGGACCGGCTGGATCTGGATGCCCGCAGCCGGCAGAGCAGCTGTGCGGAGCTGCGGGTGGTGCTGCCCCACGCCACCTACGCTTCCTACGCGACGGTGGATTTTTTGCAGCAGATGGCAGACAGCCAGCAGCTGCGGGTGCATATCCGGGAATCCGGCTCCATGGAAGCGCTGGACCATGTGCTGCGGCGGGGCTATCATCTGGCCCTGCTGCGCTACGCGGAGGAGGATGAGGATTATTACCGCCGCTACTGCGACCGTCACGGCCTGCACCGGGAGCCGGTGATGGAGTTTGAATACCGGCTGCTGACCAACCGCGAAGGCCCGCTGGCAAAGTGCGAAGTGACCGACATCACCCAGCTGAACAGCTATATGGAAGTCCTGCATGGTGATTTCCAGCTGCCCGGCGGTGAGGACAGCGGCCTGCGCTGGCATACGAACCCGAACCGCCGCATCCATGTGTATGAGCGGTGCAGCCAGTTTTCTATCCTGCAGAACCTGCCCAATGCCTATATGTGGGCTTCGCCCATGCCAAAGCGGGCGCTGGAACAATACCATCTGGTACTCAGAAAATGCCCGGCCCAGCGCCAGCGCATGAAGGATGTTCTGGTCTATCCGGACAGGGGAACCCTGCGCCCGGAAGAGCAGACCTTTGTGCAGCTGCTGCACAAGCAGGCGGCGCTGACCGTGAAATGACCGCCGAAACCGGTTAAGAACTGGCAAAACATCGGAATGCGGAAAAACCGGAAAGCAAAGGAATTTGGCCGACAGCCGCAGCGCTTTATGCGCTGCGGCTGTCTTTTTGCTGATAAATCGAGCGAAAAAGAGACGAAACATCGGCTAAAAAACTTTGCGGCTATATGGTCTTTGATATGCCCCCATACCAGAAGCATATTATCACTTTTATGAAAAATATGTTAACATAGACCCAGAAAGCTGGCCGGGATGAATGGAAAATATGGAAAATGCTTCCATGATTCCGGCACAAAGAAAAAGGAGGTTTCTGGTATGATCAGTTTCTTACTCTGTCTGGCGATCCTGATCGTGGGCTACTTTGTCTATGGTAAGATCGTGGACAACACCTTCGGCCCGGACGACCGCGAAACGCCTGCTGTGCGCATCAATGACGGCGTTGACTACGTTGTGATGCCCCAGTGGAAGCTGTTCCTCGTTCAGCTGCTGAACATCGCCGGCCTTGGCCCCATCTTTGGTGCCATGCAGGGCGCATTGTGGGGGCCTGTGGTGTTCCTGTGGATCACCTTCGGCACCATCTTTGCAGGCGGCGTGCACGACTACTTCTCCGGCATGATGAGCGAGCGCAACGACGGCGCTTCCATCGCCGAAATCACCGGCAAGTACTTAGGCCCTGTGATGCAGAACGTCATGCGCGTGTTCTCGGTAGTGCTGCTCATCATGGTGGGTACTGTGTTCGCGGTGGGTCCCGCAGGCCTGATCGTGGAGCTGTGCAGTCAGAGCGGCGCTTCCGGCGTGCTCACCTCGCTGCTGTTCTGGCTCATCATTATTCTGGTGTACTACTTTATTGCAACCTTTATCTCCATTGATGCCGTCATTGGCAAGATCTACCCCATCTTTGGCATCTGCCTGATCATCATGGCCATCGGTGTCATCTTCGGCATCTTCACCAATCCCGCCTACACCATCCCGGAGATCTGGGATCACTTTGGCAGCATGCATCCGTCGGGCACTCCCATCTGGAGCTTCATGTTCATCACGGTGGCCTGCGGTGCAATCTCCGGCTTCCACTCCACCCAGTCGCCCCTGATGGCCCGCTGCATGAAGAGTGAGAAGCAGGGCCACTTCGTGTTCTACGGCGCAATGGTCTGCGAGGGCGTTATCGCTCTGATCTGGGCCGCTGCTGGCTGCAGCCTGTACGAGGTGACCGGCGGCCTGA
This sequence comes from uncultured Faecalibacterium sp., assembly GCF_900066275.1. Classification (NCBI taxonomy): domain Bacteria; kingdom Bacillati; phylum Bacillota; class Clostridia; order Eubacteriales; family Oscillospiraceae; genus Faecalibacterium; species uncultured Faecalibacterium sp. The sequence goes on from NZ_FMFG01000016.1 coordinate 44,231, forward strand.
ACACCGGTCTGGCCGAAGCACTGGCCATGGGCCAGTCCAAGGCTATTTATGATGTCTGCTCCAAGACCATGGGCGGCGTTGGCATTGCTCTGGCAATGATCGGCGTTGTCATCTGCCCCATCACCTCCGGCGATACCGCGTTCCGTTCCGCTCGTCTGACTCTGGCCGACTGGTTCAAGATCGATCAGGACAGCTACGCAAACCGCCTGAAGCTCTGTGTTCCTGTGCTGGGCGTTGGTGCTTTCCTGGGCATCGGCAACGCACTGGGCTTCATCAACTACACCGTGATCTGGCGCTACTTCAGCTGGACCAACCAGACGCTGGCCATGATCGTTCTGTGGGCTGCATCCATGTACCTGTTCAAGGAGAAGAAGAACTACTGGATCACCGCTGTGCCCGCTACCTTCATGAGCGCGGTCTCTTCCACCTACTTCATTCTGGCTCCCGAATGCCTGGGAGGCCTGCTGAACGCCAAGACCGCAGAAGGCGCAACCATCTACAACACCGCCGTTGCATACCCCATCGGCATCATCTTTGCCATTGCAATGCTGGCAGTCTTCCTCCACGCAACGAAGAAGGCAGCCCAGAAGGCATGACACGATATATACAAAGATATATACAAATGATCTGCTGAATAAGGCACCCTCCGCTGAAATGGCTCGGCGGAGGGTGCCTTGTATTTTGCGGCGTTTCAGGCAAAGAAATCACGATTTGCGGAGAAAATTGAAAACGATTGAGCAACTTGCACAAAAGCAGGCCAGAAAGTTTGGCAGCAGCGGCTTTGACCGGTTCCGGGAAAGGTCTTTGCCGGGGAATTAAGAAAATTTGTCGTGAACGCGATAAAAATTCTTTGCGGGTATTCCGCGGAAGCATCTTGCCATATACTTTTTGATATGGGAACCATACCAGAAAAATATTAACTGCTTTATGAAAAAAGTGTTAACATGAAGCCAGAGATTGGTCAGAGCCGCAGCTGGGCACGCAAAATGCTGGCTGTGGTTTGAATCAAAAAGGAGGTTTCTGGTATGATTAGTTTCTTACTCTGTCTGGCGCTCTTGATCATCGGCTACTTTGTCTATGGCAAGATCGTTGACAACACGTTCGGCCCGGACGACCGCGAAACTCCTGCTGTGCGCATCAACGACGGCGTTGACTACGTTGTGATGCCCCAGTGGAAGCTGTTCCTCGTCCAGCTGCTGAACATTGCAGGTCTGGGCCCCATCTTTGGTGCACTGCAGGGTGCTCTGTGGGGTCCCGTGGTGTTCCTGTGGATCACCTTCGGCACCATCTTTGCAGGTGGTGTGCATGACTACTTCTCCGGTATGATGAGCGAGCGCAACGATGGCGCATCCATCGCTGAGGTCACCGGCAGATACCTCGGACCTGTCATGCAGAACATCATGCGTGTGTTCTCTGTTGTGCTGCTGATCATGGTTGGTACCGTGTTCGCAGTGGGCCCCGCAGGCCTGATCGTTACCCTGTGCAAGAACAGCGGCATGTCCGGTCTGCTGACCACCACCCTGTTCTGGCTGATCATCATTCTGGTGTACTACTTCATCGCAACCTTTATTTCCATTGATGCCATCATCGGTAAGATCTACCCCGTGTTCGGCATCTGCCTGATCATCATGGCTGTGGGCGTTATCTTCGGCATCTTTACCAACCCCGCCTACACCATCCCCGAGATCTGGGCAAACTTCGGCAACATGCATCCGTCGGGCACTCCCATTTGGAGCTTCATGTTCATCACCGTTGCCTGCGGCGCTATCTCCGGCTTCCACTCCACCCAGTCGCCTCTGATGGCTCGCTGCATGAAGAGTGAGAAGCAGGGCCACTTCGTGTTCTACGGCGCAATGGTCTGCGAGGGCGTCATCGCTCTGATCTGGGCCGCTGCCGGCTGCGCACTGTACACCATCACCGACGGCAAGATGGCTGGTCTGGCCGAGGCTCTGGCTGCTGGTCAGTCTGCTGCCATCTACGACGTGTGTGCAAAGACCATGGGCGGCGTTGGCATTGCTCTGGCAATGATCGGCGTTGTCATCTGCCCCGTCACCTCCGGCGATACCGCGTTCCGTTCCGCTCGTCTGACCCTGGCCGACTGGCTCAAGATCGATCAGGACAGCTACGCAAACCGCCTGAAGCTCTGCATTCCGGTTCTGGGCGTTGGCGCTTTCCTTGGCATCGGCAACGCACTGGGCTTCATCAACTACACCGTGATCTGGCGCTACTTCAGCTGGACCAACCAGACGCTGGCCATGATCGTTCTGTGGGCTGCATCCATGTACCTGTTCAAGGAGAAGAAGAACTACTGGATCACCGCTGTGCCCGCTACCTTCATGAGCGCTGTGTCCTGCACCTACTTCGTGCTGGCACCTGAGTGCCTGGGCAAGATGATCAATACTTACGCAGACGGCAAGCTGGTCGCTTACAACACTGCCGTTGCATACCCCATCGGCATCATCTTTGCAATCGCAATGCTGGCACTCTTCATCCATGCCACCAAGAAGCACACCGCTTCTCAGAAGGCATAAGGATGTCTGCCGCACCGCATAAGCCTTAAACTCTGACACCCCCGCCGCTGCACCCCGCAGTGACGGGGGTGTTTTGACATAACAGACAAACCTTTTGTGCAAATCTTAGCAGCAGAAGGGGTTGCATTTTGAGGGCTGCAGTGCGAAAATAGAACCGGTGATTTTATTTGGAATGGCTGCAGCATCTGCGGCTGGACCGGAAACTAACAGTAAAGAAGGGAACTTCCATGATCTTCAAACCTGCACAGCTGGGTATGGCAAAGCTTGATAATCAGGAGCTGGTGGAGGACAGAAAGTCCTGCAAAAAGATCGGCCCCTGCGGCGTTGGCAAAAAGGCGCTGTACCTCAACAGCTTTTACATCGATCGCCGCTATTATCTGCCCTATGGCAGCATCAGCCGCGTGTTCAAGCGGGTGGCTATGAGCTCCGGCGGCTTTACCGGCAAGGGCATGTTTGCCTCCATGGCCTACCTTGTGGTGGAGTACGATGGCGGCAAGCAGAAGCAGTGCAACTTCAAGGACGAGCGGGATGTGGACAAGCTGCTGGAGGTGCTGGCCAAAGAGCAGCCGCAGATCCATCTGCTCAGCGCAGCCGGTGAACAGATGCTGCAGAAGAAGGAAGCCGAAAAGGCCTCCCGCAAGCTGCCGGAAAGCGAGCTGACCGACGATGCCCGTCACAGCATCACCGTGCTGCGCAGGGCAAAGGAATATCTGGAAGCAAAGCCGGAAATCGCCGATGAGCTGAGTGCAGCCGAGCGCCGCAAGCGCGCCCAGCTGCAAAGCAAGCCGGTGTACCGCTATGTGGCACTTGCCATCTTTGTTATGGGCATCGTCTCCGCGGCCTACGGCCTGTATGCCGTTACCACCCACACCGGCGGCTATGGCATCTACTTTGCACTGTTTGGCTTTGCAGCCATCTTCCTGTTCTCCAGCTACAACATGCTGCCCACTGCCCACAACAACCACAGCGCCATCATGAAGCGGGCCGAGAAGGCCGAAGCTGCTATGGCAGAATACGTGAAGCACTACCCGAACGGTGCCTTCCCGGTGCCCAGCCATTACGCACATCCCATCGTGCTCAAGCAGATGGCCGATGCCATTGAAGAGGGCCGCGCCGTCACCGTGCCGGAGGCTTTGACTGCCGTGGAAAACCGCCTGAAGTCCCTGAATGCAGACGTGCAGGTGGAACAGGAGGAATACGACGAGGTGGTGGTCATCAAAGCGATGTTCCTGAACCACGATTATCAGTAAAAAGTAAGCAAAGAGGGCTTTTCCTTCGGGGAAGGCCCTTTTGCTTTGCCTAACTTCTTGCACAGCAGAATCGTTCGTTTTATAATGAAAAAGGAGAGTCTTTACACCCACGAGTGGAGGAAACAGCTATGGATATGGTCACCCTTGGCAGCACCGGCATCACGGTGAACAAAAATGGCTTCGGCGCACTGCCCATCCAGCGCATCTCGCAGGAAGATGCCGTCTATCTGGCCCGCAAGGCTTACAAGGCAGGCATCCACTTTTTTGATACCGCCCGCGCCTACACCGACAGCGAGGTGAAGCTGGGCGAAGCCTTTGACGGCATCCGCACGGAAGTGTATATCGCCACCAAAACGGCAGCGCAGAACGCAGAGGACTTTTGGAAGGACCTGCACACCTCACTCACCAACCTGCGCACCGATTACATTGACCTGTACCAGTTCCACAATCCCGCATTCTGCCCGAAGCCAGGCGACGGCTCCGGCCTCTACGAGGCTATGCAGGAGGCCAAAGCCAAGGGCATGATCCGGCATATCGGCATCACCAACCACCGCCTGAAGGTGGCCCACGAGGCCATTGACAGCGGTTTGTACGAGACGCTGCAGTTCCCGTTCAGCTATATCTCCGGTGAGCAGGAGCTGGAATTGGTGAACAAGTGCAAGGCGGCAAATATGGGCTTTATCGCCATGAAGGGCCTGTCCGGTGGACTGATCACCAACAGCGCCGCAGCCTATGCCTTTGAGGCGCAGTTCGATGGAGTTCTGCCCATCTGGGGCGTGCAGCGTGAAAGGGAACTGGACGAGTTCCTCTCCTATATCGACAACCCGCCGCGCATGACCGACGACATCCGTGCCGTCATTGAGGGGGATCGTGCCGAGCTGTGCGGCGAGTTCTGCCGCGGCTGCGGCTATTGTATGCCCTGCCCGGCAGGCATCGAGATCAACAACTGCGCCCGCATGAGCCTGCTGCTGCGGCGTTCGCCCTCGGCAGAGCATCTCAGCCCCGCAGGTCAGGCCAAGATGAAAAAGATCGAGGGCTGCCTGCACTGCAACCGGTGCAAGGCCAAGTGCCCATATGGTCTGGATACCCCCGCCCTGCTGGCCCGCAACTATGAGGATTACAAGCGCGTTCTGGCCGGTGAAGTAAAAGTTCAGTAACACAAAAGCTCCTGCCCATTCAGACAGGAGCTTTTGTGCTTTATGCGGCAGCTTTTGGCTGCTCAAAAATCCTCATCGATTCCTTATAGCAGTGTGCGAAGTACACGATCTCGGCAAGGGCGGTCAGCGCCCAGCTGCAGGGGTACAGTGCGTACAGCGAGGGAATGGTGTGAAAGTGCGCGAAGATGGTGTATACCCAGATCACCCGGAATACGCAGGAACCCATTACCACAATAATGGTGGGCACCACCGTCTTGCCAAGTCCGCGGGAAGCGGCGATGGTGCAATCCATAAAGGCGGAGATGCAGTAGGCAAAGCCCATCACGCCCACGCGCTTCATGCCGGCATCAATGACGGCGCTCTCGGTGGTGAACAGGGCAAGGAAGGTGCGGCCAAAGAGGAACAGGCTTCCGCCCAGGATCAGGCCCACACCAAAGGAGTAGGCCAGACTGATGAAATAACTCTTCTTTACGCGGTCCGGCTTGCCAGCGCCGTAGTTCTGGCTCATAAAGCTTGCACAGGCCATATAGAATGCGGCCATGCAGTCGTAGATCATGGCATCGGCATTGGCGGCGGCGCTGTTGCCCTTGACCATGAGAGAGTCGAAGGAGTTGACCCCTGCCTGAATGAACAGGTTTGCAATGGCGAAAATGGCATTCTGGAAACCGGACGGAAGACCAAGGCCCAGAATGCTCTTTGTTGTGGCGGGGTCCAGATGCAGCTTTTTGGTGTCCAGCACGTAGCAGTCCTGCACTTTGGTCAAAGCGTGCAGGATCAGCCCGGCAGAGACGCACTGCGAAATGGCACTGGCCAGCGCCACGCCCATGACGCTTAACTGGCACACGATGACAAAGAACAGGTTCAGTGCAATGTTCAGTGCGCCCGCAATGGACAGGTACATCAGCGGCTTTTTGGTGTCGCCGATGGCGCTGAACACAGCGTTGCCGAAGTTGTACAAGGCCAGAGCGGGCATACCAAGGAAGTACACCCGCAGGTACAGGATGGCACCGGGCAGCAGGTCGTCCTTGGTGTTCAGCAGCCGCAGCATGAAGGGGGAACCCAGCAGGCCGACGAACAGCAGCACCACACCCGCAATCAGGCTGACGATGGCGGCGGAGTGGACAGTCTTTTCCACATCGTGCTCGTGCCGTGCACCGTAGAAGCGGGCCACCAGCACGTTGATGCCGCCGCTCAGGCCGATCAGGAAGCCGGTGAACAGGCTGACGAGGATGCTGGTGGAACCCACCGCGCCCAGCGCTGTAGAGCCTGCAAACCGGCCTACCACGGCCACGTCCGACATGTTGAACAGCACCTGCAGCAGGTTGGAAAGCGCCAGCGGCAGACTGACCAGAAAGATCTGTTTGGCCAGAGGGCCTTCGGTCAGTGTTTTGGTATTTGATTTCATGTTCTCTTTTTATCCTTTAACCTAAACCGTGCCCGCGCACACCGGGGCACACCCTCTATTATATGGGCCGCTGCGGCTTTTGCAAGATAGCATCGACATTTCATATTTGATTTTTTTGTGTGGCTGTGCTATACTACTTTACACCGATGAAATGAATATGTGCGATCGTAGCTCAGCTGGATAGAGCGTTCGGCTCCGACCCGGAAGGCCAGAGGTTCGAATCCTCCCGGTCGCACCAAGAATCCCCGACACACTTTCGTGTGCCGGGGATTCTTTTTGTGCAACCGGGAGGATTCGAACAGCAACGACGACGACCGCAGCCAGTGGCTGAAACAGGGAGGAGTTGTTGGGGCCGCGTTCTGATTTTTCAAAGCCCTGCCAAGGGGCTGCAGAAAAATCAGCAAACGCAACCCGTCAGGCCCTGCACAGCAGGGCAAGCAATCAGCCCAGCGGGCTGTTGCTTAGTGCGCGGTTCCCAGCGTGTAGGAATGTCTAACAACAGGCTGCGATTTACGGTGCGTCGGGAGGATTCGAACAAGGCGGCGGCGCGCAGCGCCGCAAGCAAAGCCACAGCGCGGCTTTGCTTAGCCTGCGGTCGCCAACCTGTAGGAATGTCTAACGAGAGGACTACGGTTCATCCGGGGAAAAATCGAACTGTCCTGAAACCCGTAAAACACATCTGTGTTCTGGTTTTTCTTTTTTCAGTGCGCCGGGAGGATTCGAGTTATCCTTTTTTGTTTTTCATCCAGATGCGGTACAGCCCGTCTGTGATGAGGGTCTCCCGGTATAAAATGGGGGTGCAGCATGCTTCCCGGATGGGAATGGGCAGATTGCCGGTGGCGTAGAATGCTGTCTGCGGGCCAAGCTCTGCGCAGAAACGTTCCGCCAGACCGTCCAGCAGGCTGGCGGTGCCCAGTACAAAGCCGTTCTGCAGGCAGGAAGAGGTGCTCTTGCCCAGAATGGATGCAGGAGCCTTTGCAGCAAGGTCGATCTGCGGCAGCTGAGCGGTGTTCTTTACCAGTGCGCTCAGCGAGAGCTGCGGCCCGGGTAGAATCACTCCGCCCACAAGCTCCTGCTTGGCATTGACTGCCATCATGGAGATAGCGGTGTCGGCTGAGATCACCACCAGCGGCCCGGAACACTCTGCCAGTGCAGCAACAGCACCGCATAAAAGCTCGGCACCCAGCTGGGCGGGGTTGTCCAGCCGAAGCTTGATGCCGCTTTTCAGGCCGGGGCCGACCGTCAGGATGCGTGCATTGCAGAGGATACGCAAAGCGGAAAGAACCCGGCCGCTCAGCACGGGCACTACACTGCCCAGAATACCGCCTTCAATTTGTGCCGGCGATGCACCGTGCAGAGAGAGCAGATTCACCAGACGGATGGCGTATTCGTCCACCGTTGCGGCGGTATCAGAGTGCAGCCGTCCACAAAAACGCAGAGTATCCTGCTCGTAGCCGCCCACGGTGATGTGGGTGTTGCCAATGTTGACGGTGAGTATCATAAACAAAGCCCTCCTCTGCAGCGCAATATAATGTATATATAATATAATAGCGCGCCCGCCGCGGATACTGACACAGGACATGGCGCTTCTCCCTTATAGAATAAATATAGCTACCTTACACAGGATGCTGGGGGATGACTCCATAATACGTTCTGCCCGCCGCCTTGTCAAGAAAAAGGCACGTCCTGTAACGGGTGAAAAACAGGGAGATCCTTTATTCTGCAAAGAAATTGGAAAAAATCTGTCAAAAAGTGTTGACAAGGAGGCGGGGGTGTGGTATTATACTTGAGCGCCAAGCGCTGAGGCAAAAGAATGACTTCCAAA